>NZ_KV796403.1:0-64601 GCF_001809185.1 Corynebacterium sp. HMSC072G08 | reverse complement strand
GAATCAGACACGCTTTCTGCTACTTAGCCCGCTTTCCGGGGACTTGAATACCGGGCGCGTTGCGGAGGAACTTCATGAAAATTGAGGCCCAGCAGCGCTTTGCCGGGTCCGCGGCTAGCTTCTGCAGAATGTTGACTGTTCTATCAGCGAATCGGAGACGAACATGAAGCCGCAGATCAGCTCGCGTCCAGAATCGAGAGTCATACTCTGCGGTATGCGTTCGCCTTTGCGGCGAGCGTATGACCCCAGTCCCGGGGTACGCGGCGTGAGACACCGCGCGGGTGGCGTTTGTCGTCGCCCGGAGGGGACACCTTGAGAGAGATAGAGACACCGAAGGCGCCGACCCCGTAAGGAGTTCGGCGCCTTCGGCGTTTTCTTTGTGCGCGATGCAGTTAGTTCACGCAGCGCGGGGAATCCCCGCCAGCGCTGATCTCCGGGGAGACCTCAGCGGTACCGAAGTCGGCGCCCGGGGTGCCAACCGGCTCCTCGGAGGTGCTGTCCTCCGCGGCGGAGGCATCCGTCTGTGCCTGGTCGGACGGACCGGTGTAGTCATTGCCGGTGACGACGATGAGCGTGTTCTCGTCGAGGTTGGCGTTGGCCGTGATGGGCAGGCCGCCGAGCTGCTCAGCGAACTTCTTTGCGGTCTCAGACTCGGGGTCAGCGGCGACAACCTGGGACTCGGAGTAGATACCCGGGTCGGCGTTGGCGGTGCGGGCGACGGTGTAGCCGACTTTTTCCAGCCAGGAACCCACGCCACCGGCCAGGCCACTGACATCGCCTGCGTTGAGGACGTGGATCTCGAGGTTATCCGCGACGGGTTTTTCGCCCGTGTCGGTGGCCGAGGGGGTGGCGGATTCGCTTGTTTCTTCCGCAGTCTTTGCAAGATCGTCGAAGAAGCGGTGCACCTCGGCGACGTCGACGGTGACGATGGATTCGCCGTAGTCGCCTTGGCCGTCGATGGAGGTCACGGGGATGGTGTTGAACGTGACGTTGCCGCCGGCCAGGCCGGAGAGCTGGCTCGCTAGACTCATGATGTCCCAGTTGGAGTCGAAGCTCACGGATCGTTCGACGGCGGTGGAGAGCTTGGAGAGCTTGGACGGATTCGTGAGCGTGTCGGAGGACAGGAGCTTGGATACGAGGGAGGCGGTGAAGGCCTGCTGGCGGGCGATACGGTCGAGGTCGCCGCGGGGGAGCTCGTGGCGCTGGCGCACGAAGGCCAGGCCCTGGGCGCCGTTCAAGGTCTGCTGCCCGGCGGGGAAGTCCGCGCCGGAGAGCTCCTCCTTAACTGGTGCGTTGAGGCACACGTCGACGCCGCCCACGGCCTCGGTGAGCAGCACGAAGCCCACGAGGCCGATTTCGGCGTAGTGGTCGATCTCAATGCCGGTAAGGTCGCGGACCTGCTCGAGGAGCGCCGCGCGGCCGGCAGCCGTGCCCTCGGCGGCGATGTCCTTGTCGGTGTACTTGGGCTTCTCGCCGGCTTGCTCGGCTTCGAGGTTTTCGGCAGCCAGTTCATCCTTGCGTGCAGACTCGTGGGCGGAGAAGACGCCGTTGATTTTCATGTTGCCGTACTCCGGCCCGTTGTTGATGTAGGTGTCGCGCGGGATGGAGATGGCGCTGGCACGGGAACCATCGTTGGGGATACGGATGACCATGATGGTGTCCGTGTTGTGCTCGCCATCATCGACGCCCGCGTGCAGAGCATCGAGCTCGGACTGGCTGAGCGTATTGCCTTGGGCGTCAACGCGAGAGTCGGAGCCGACGAGGAGGATGTCCATGGCGCCGTCAGCGTTGTTGCCGTCCTTGAAGCCCTTGTCACCGTTGCCCAGCGACAGGTTGTCGATGGAGCCGAGTTCACCACCGAGGCGTCCCACGAGGGCATAGCCGGTGCCGGAGACGAGCATGACGAGCACGGCGACGACGGCCAGGACCACTTTGAGGGAGGTGGAACCGGCTTGGGTGAGGCTGCGAGCCCGAGTCGGCGCGGGTTTAATATCGCGCACGGGGCGTGGCATGTCAGGGCTCACGGAGGATCGCTTTCTATAGAAAAGGTAGACAAGGTGAACTGTGAAGCAGTGTAGGCGAGTGAGACCCGATCTTTTTAACGGACATGGCGATTGTCACGTATTAGATCGGTGCAGTGCAGTGTAGAGTTGTCCGCATTGTGAAACATGCACACGCGGGGTCGCAGCGGCCATTAGGAGTAGTCACGGTGACATTCTCACCGGGGGACTACCTTGCCGCATGCCTGGATTCACTGCCCGCTGCCACGGCTGCCGATGCCGTCGTGGTCCTCGCCGATAATGGCTCCACCGATGGCGTGCCTCAGGCCGCCGCGGCCCAGCGCCCCAACGTTGAGCTCCTCGACACGGGCGGAAACATCGGTTACGGCGGCGGCATGAACGCGGGCGCCGCGCGCCTGCGCGAGCTCGCTGCCGAGGGCGTTATTCGCGATGACTTCTTCCTCATTACCAACCCTGACGTCACCTTCGGGGACGGGGCGCTCGACGCGCTCATCGCCTGCGCGGAGGCCTGGCCGCGCGCGGCGGCGGTGGGGCCGCGCATCGTGGAGCCGGATGGCACGAATTACCCGTCCGCCCGCGCCATTCCTACGCTGGCCACCGGTATCGGCCATGCGCTCTTTGGTACCGTGTGGCCGTCCAATCCGTGGTCGAAGGCCTACCGCAATGACGCGGACATGACGCGCCAACGCATCACCGGCTGGCTGTCGGGTTCGTGCGTGCTCGTGCGCTGGGATGCGTTTGAGGCCATCGGCGGCTTCGACGAGCGCTACTTCATGTACCTCGAAGACGTTGACTTGGGCGACCGCTTTACGCGGGCGGGCTGGGAAAACGTCTTTTGTCCCGAGGCCATCATCACGCACGCCAAAGGGCACTCGACGCAGGCGCATGCGGGCGCCATGCTGCGTGCTCATCACGACTCGGCCTATCGCTTCCAGGCGGACCGTCATCCGGCATGGTGGCAGGCACCTGTGCGCTGGGCTCTCAAAATAGGGCTGCGTCTGCGGGCGTGCTACGCCGTTGCTACGGCGCGAAAGGGCTAAACTCTTTCGCGATAGACATCCCTGAAGACAAGGATTATTTATTTCATGGTTGCTCCTGCAGTAGACGCAGTCATCCTCGTGGGTGGCCGCGGTACGCGTCTGCGCCCCTTGACAATCAGTACGCCGAAGCCGATGTTGCCCACGGCGAACTACCCTTTCCTCCGGCACTTGCTGGCGCGCATCAAGTCCGCGGGCATCGAGCACGTCGTACTGTCCACGTCGTTTAAGGCAGAGGTCTTCGAGGAATACTTCGGCGACGGTTCGGAGCTCGGGCTCGACATTGAGTACGTCGTCGAGGAGACCGCTCTGGGCACCGGCGGCGGCATTCGCAACGTCTACGATAAGCTGCGCCATGACACCGTCATGGTCTTCAACGGCGATGTGCTCTCTGGCATGGACTTGAATGGCATCCTCGCTGCGCACGAGGAGAAGGATGCAGACCTCACCATGCACCTTCTTAATGTGTCCGATCCGCGCGCCTTTGGTTGCGTGCCCACGGATTCCAACGGCCAGGTCACGGCATTCCTGGAAAAGACCGAGGATCCGCCCACGAACCAGATCAACGCGGGCTGCTACGTGTTCAAGAAGGAACTCATCGAGTCCATCCCGGCTGACCGCGTGGTCTCCGTGGAGCGCGAGACCTTCCCGCAGCTGCTCGAGGCAGGCAAGCGCGTCTTCGGCCACGTGGACAACTCCTACTGGCGCGATATGGGCCGCCCGGATGATTTCGTGCGTGGCTCGTCCGACATCGTGCGTGGCATTGCGCCGTCGCCGCTCCTCGAGGGCCACACCGGCGAGTCCTTCGTCGATCCCTCGGCGGGCATCGCCGGTGGTGTGCTGTTGCTCTCGGGTACCGCGGTGGGTCGCGGCTCGGAGGTCGGTGCGGGCTGCCGTATCGACGGCACCGTTGTCTTTGACGGAGTGACCATCGAGCCGGGCGCCGTCATCACGAACTCCATCCTCGCCTCGGGCGTCCACGTGGGTGCGAACGCGCACATCGACAATTGCGTCATCGGCGAAGGCGCCACCATTGGTGCGCGCTGCGAGCTGCAAGGCGGCATGCGCGTCTTTCCGGGTGTGCAGATTCCGGACGCAGGCGTGCGCTTTAGCTCTGACGCCTAAAACGCCCAGCCCGGTGTGCGGGCGCGGCCATGCAAAGGTCCAATCCCTGTAGCTGCGGGTTGGGCCTTTCGTGCGTCGCGGGCTGCGTGTCGAAAGGGGGGGAAAAGTTTTTCGGCGCAGTGGTGCGACACGCCGAGGATTGTGCGAAATTGTGAGTGTCGATCCTTGCTGCCACTAGATGTAGTACCCCCGGCTTTTGCCCCCTGAATGGTTTTATTGTGATCAATGTGGCGGATGTTAAAAACGAGCTGCACGTTCGTGGTTCTCAGGTAAAAAACAGCTCCCGCAGGTTGACGATATTTAGTGGCGGCGGGTTAAATCACAAGTGTGTAAGAAAGCGTGGCGGGAGCAGTGACTCTCCATCGACATCACCGTCAGTGGGAGGATGGGCCCCGCCGCCCTTGGAATCAGAACAAGGTCCCCCGGGCGCGTTGTAGGCGCAGCCCGTGGCGGATACGACCAACGGAGAAAGGAAAACGGCGTGGACGACATGGCTAATAACGCCAATCTCCGTGGCGCTGCTGCGGCGGCGCTGTCGTTGGATGAACTCTTTGGCGCTGTTGAGCAAGAGTGGCAAGACCAGGCGCTGTGCGCGCAGACCGACCCGGAAGCTTTCTTTCCAGAGAAGGGCGGCTCGACGCGTGAGGCGAAGCGCATCTGCCAAGCCTGCGCAGTGCGCGATGAGTGCTTGGAATACGCACTCGAACACGACGAGCGCTTTGGAATTTGGGGCGGGCTCTCGGACCGCGAGCGTCGCCGCCTCAAGCGCCAAATAGGCTAAACGCCCGCGTACGCGGCGTATAAAAGCGCTCGCCACAAGGCGAGCGCGACGGTGAAGGTCCCCGAAAGGGGATTTTTCGGGTTTTCTGCAGCTAGAGCGTGACGCTTACCAGTTGAACCGAGAGTCGATATCCTGCGGCTCGACGTTGAGGTACGTCGCCACAAGCGCGGTGAGCACGGTGGACAGCAGCTCTGCGCGCTCGGCGTGGTTGGTGGTGCGCTCCTCAATGGGCATGCGGAAAACGACGAAGCGGGCGCGTGTGGGACGTCCCCGGACGTCGACGCCGGCGGGAAGCAGACGCCCCAGCGGCACTGGGCCGTCAGCGATGATTTCATCCGGCAGAACCGTCATATCGGCACGCAGGCGCATGCGTGGCACGGTGTCGACGGCGATGTCCACGCCGGAGAGCTCCCGGGCATAGGAATTCTGGAGGGGTGCGTAAGCCTCAAGCACGGCGGCATCGAAAAGCTCGGAGCGGCTGCGGAAGCGCGGGCTCTGCTGGGGGAGAAGGGGCCCGCGCGCGCCGCGTCCACGCCGGTCACGGAACGGGCGAATGTGGGGGCGCGCGGTGGTCATGGCCGTAGATTGTAGGCGGCGCACACACGTCGCGGAGGCAACCACGCCGCGCGCGGGCCTGCCCAACTTTGGGCCGGTGGGCACTAGACTAGGGGACCGTGACTCACCAACGACCCGCCGAACGACACTGCTCGCGTCCTGGCTGCGGCCGCCCTGCCGTAGCAACGCTCACATATGCCTACGCGGAGCAAACCGCCGTCGTGGGTCCCCTGAGCGAGGAGAAAGATCCGCACAGCTGGGACCTGTGCGAACACCACTCCTCGCGGATTACTGCGCCGCATGGCTGGGAACTCGTACGCGTGGACCGCGTGGAGCTCGATGATGACGATGATCTCCTAGCGTTAGCCGAGGCCGTCGGCGCCGGCGGACGCGTCACGGATGAAGTAAACGATGAGGGCGCGCGCGATCCCATCGACTACGAGCCCACCTTTGATGGTGCGGATCCGGCGCGGTCTAATCACCCGGTCTTCCGCATGCGGCGCGTGGCTGACGTGCGGGCGGCGCGGCGCGCGCATCTCCACGTCGTCCCGGATGCGGACGACGCGGACGCGAGCGACGCTCGGGAGCCTGGACAGCCTGGGGAATAGCTGAAAGCTCGCCATAAAGACGCTGGCTAAGTGTGACGCCGGGCCGTCGCGTGTTCGGTTCGCCGAAAATGGGGGCTACACTTGGGGCTTATGCGAACTCGTGAACAGCTCAATGCAGTGATTAAGGCTTATGACGTGCGTGGCGTCGTGGGCGAGGATATCGACGAAGACCTCGTTCGGGACACGGGTGCGGCGTACGCGTCCATCCTGCGCGGCGAGGGTGAGACCACCGTCGCCATCGGCCACGACATGCGCCCGTCCTCGCCGGCGCTGTCCCAGGCTTTTGCGGAGGGCGTCGTCTCCCAAGGCCTCGACGTCATCAAGCTGAATCTCACGTCCACCGACGAGCTGTACTTCGCGGCAGGTTCCCTGAACCACGCGGGCGCGATGTTCACCGCCTCCCACAATCCGGCCAAGTACAACGGCATTAAGCTCTGCCGCGCTGGCGCCGTGCCGGTGGGCCAGGAGACCGGTCTGGAGACCATCAAGGACATGCTCGTCGAGGGCGTGCCCGCTTTCGACGGTGCGCCTGGCACCATCACCGAGCGCGAGGTCCTGCCGGACTACGCGGAGTTCCTGCGCGGCCTGGTGCCGCTCGAGGCGTCCCGTCCGCTCGTCATTGCTGCCGATGCCGCCAATGGCATGGGTGGCCACACCGTCCCCGAGGTATTCGAGGGCCTGCCCTTCGACCTGCGCCCGCTCTACTTCGAGCTCGACGGCACGTTCCCTCACCACGAGGCCAACCCACTGGATCCGAAGAATCTCGTCGACCTGCAGAAGTTCGTCGTCGAGCAAGGCGCCGATATCGGACTGGCCTTCGACGGTGACGCGGACCGCTGCTTCGTCGTGGACGAGAAGGGCCACCCGGTGAGCCCCTCGGCTATCTGCGCGCTCGTTGCAGAGCGCTACCTCAAGAAATTCCCGGGTGCGACGATCATCCACAACCTCATCACCTCGAAGACGGTGCCGGAGATGATCGCGGAGAACGGCGGCAAGGCCGTGCGCACGCGTGTGGGCCACTCCTTCATCAAGGCTCAGATGGCCAAGGAGAAGGCCGTCTTCGGTGGCGAGCACTCCGCGCACTACTACTTCCAGGAGTTCTGGAACGCGGACTCCGGCATGCTCGCCGCGATGCACGTCCTGGCGGCCCTGGGCGAGTCCGACAAGCCGCTCTCCGAGCTCATGGCGGACTACTCTCGCTACGAGGCCTCCGGTGAGATCAACTCCACCGTCGCCGACCAGAAGGCAGCGACGCAGGCCGTGCTCGACGCGCTGGCTGACAAGATCGAGTCCGTTGACGAGCTCGATGGCGTGACCGTGCAGCTCAAGGACACCGAGGCCTGGTTCAACGTGCGCGCCTCCAACACCGAGCCGCTCCTGCGCCTCAACGTCGAGGCCAAGACCGCCGAGGAAGTCCAAGCAATCGTTGACGAGGTCCTCGCCATCATTCGCGCGTAGCTCGCTTCGCGCCGCTCGCCGCCGTCCTGGTTTCCAGGCCGGCGGTTTTGTGTACTGTGAGTTTTTATCATCTCAGGCCCTCGCTGTCGGCCTGAAGCCATACAACCCAAAGACGACCCCCGTGCACTCGACCGGGGTGCAGAAAATACCGCGCCGCCCCGCCGTCCGCACGAAGCGGACCGCGGGGCGGCGGTGGTGTCGGGGCTGGAAAGCCTAGATCTGGTAGTTGTGCGACTGGGAGACCATGTCTTCCCACTCGACGAACTTCTTGCGCTCGCGGCCTTCGGCCTCGCCTGCGGCGCGCTCGGCGGCATCGAGGTTCTTCCAGCCGTCCCAGGTGAGGTAGTCCACGCTCTTATCCTTGAGCAGCTCGGTGAAGTCCTCGCCGTGGGAGTGGGAGAGCTTGCCTGCCTCATAGTCGGCGACGAGCATGCCGATGGTCTCGGTGGCGTCGGACTTGGTGTTGCCGATAAGGCCCACGGGGCCGCGCTTGACCCAGCCGGTGGCGTAGAGGCCAGGGACGACCTCGCCGTCGAGGGAGGTGACGTGGCCGCCGTCGTTGTTGATGACGTGGCGGTCATCGTTGAACGGCACGGACTCGATCGGGTCCGAACGGTAGCCGACGGCGAGGTAGACGGCCTGGACCGGCCACTCGGTGAACTTTCCGGTGCCGGAGACGGAACCGTCGCCGTTGAGGGCGGTGCGCTCGGTCTTGATGCCGGTCACCTTGCCATTCTCGCCGAGGATTTCCACGGGCTGCTCGAAGAGATGAATCTGCAGCGTGTGCGGAGCCTCCTTAGGCTCGCGGATGGCGTACTGCTCGAGCACCTGGCACACGAGGTCCTGGGACTTGGAGTTAGAGCGAGCTTCCAGTGAGGCCTCGTCGTAGTCGATGTCTTCTGGGTCGACAACGACGTTGATAGTCGGGGAGTGGTCGAGCTCTTTGAGCTCCTGCGGGGTGAACTTTGCCTGGGCTGGGCCGCGGCGGCCGAAGACGCGGACAGTCTCTGCCTTGTTCTTCTTCAGGGACTCGTACACGTTGTCCGCGATCTCGGTGACGTGGAGCTCGTCGCCCGTCTTCGCGAGGATGCGGGCGACGTCGAGGCCAACGTTGCCCACGCCGACGACGGCGACCTCGGTAGCGGAGAGGTCCCAGTCACGCTTGAAGCGCGGGTTGCCGTCGTAGAAGCCCACGAACTCGCCGGCGCCGTGGACGCCTTCGAGGTCGACGCCTGGGATGTTGAGGTGGCGGTCGCCCACGGCGCCCGTCGCGAAGACGATAGCGTCGTAGTAGTCCTGGAGTTCCTCGACAGTCACGTCGCGGCCGACGTGGATATTGGTGAGCAGACGGATCTGCTCGGTTTCCATGACGCGGTGGAGGGACTTGATAATGCCCTTGATGCGCGGGTGGTCCGGAGCCACGCCGTAGCGGATGAGGCCGAAGGGGGCCGGCATCTGCTCGATGAGGTCAATCTGGACGTTGCCGGAGAGTTTCTTGACGAGGATGTCGGAGGCGTAAATTCCGGCAGGGCCAGCGCCAATGACGGCGACGCGCAGGGGTGAAGTCATGAAAGATCCCTTTCCACAGTGGTCTCGTGTCTAGTGCTTCGGTGCGCAACTAGACGTATCTGTTCATAAATATATCCATCATAGTGCCGAATGCCCAGGCTAGGGGCATACGGTATGCGCGTCCTATTGAACTCATCTTTGCGTGGGTGGGCAAGTCCCCCAATTTCATTCGTCCCAAAGTGGCAGGTAATACGGTATGAATTTTAAAGACCAAGCTGTCTATATTGTTTGAACCATGTTGTTTCACTAGCGTGGTTGCCAATCCAGTTGTGGCGTGGGCCATATATCCCGCGCCGCCGGAACGACAAAAACACAGCACAACGCACGTGACCGCCACTCGCACACGGCGGCATCGATGAGCATTCAGGAGACAGCACCCCATGACGACCGCGACCCGCGAGCGCACGCCCCGCACAAGGAAAAAGAAGCCGGAAGGCCAGTGGAAGATTGACGGCACCGAGCCGCTGAACCAGGACGAGGTCATTAAGCAGGAGGACCCGGGCCTGTCCGCGCGCCAGCGCGTCATCGACATTTACTCCAAGGAGGGCTTTAGCTCCATCCCGGCCGAAGACCTGGCGCCACGCTTTAAGTGGCTAGGCCTCTATACCCAGCGCAAGCAGAACCTAGGCGGCGAGCTCACTTCCACGCTGAGCAATACCGAGCTGCAGGACGAGTACTTCATGATGCGCGTGCGCTTCGATGGCGGCCGCGTCACCCCGGAGCAGCTGCGCACCGTGGGCGAGATTTCGCGCGACTACGCCCGCTCGACCGCGGACTTTACGGACCGCCAGAATATTCAGCTGCACTGGATTCAGATCGAGGACGTCCCCACTATCTGGGAGAAGCTGGAGAAGGTGGGCCTGTCCACGCTCATGGGCTGCGGTGACGTCCCGCGCGTCATCCTCGGCTCGCCCGTCGCCGGCGTCGCGGAAGACGAGATTATCGACGGCACCTGGGCTATCGACCAGATTACGGAGAAGTACCTGCTCTCCGACGACGTGCAGAACCTGCCCCGCAAGTTTAAGACCGCGATTTCCGGCAACGCCCGTCAGGACGTGACGCACGAGATTCAGGACATCGCCTTCGTCGGTCGCGAGCACCCCGAGCTCGGCAAGGGCTTCGACTGCTTCGTGGGCGGCGGCTTGTCCACCAACCCCATGCTCGCGCGCTCGCTCGGCGTCTTCGTCCCGCTTGAGCGCGTGCCGGAGGTCTGGCACGGTGTGGTGAGCATCTTCCGTGACTATGGCTTCCGCCGTCTGCGTAACCGCGCGCGCCTCAAGTTCCTCGTCGCCGAGTGGGGCATCGACAAGTTCCGCGAGGTGCTCGAAACCGAGTACCTTGACGCGCCGCTCGAGCGCGCGGAGCCGGTCGCCCCGCACCTGGGCAATCGCGACCACCTCGGTGTCCACAAGCAACAGGACGGCAACTACTACGTGGGTGTCAAGCCGACGGTCGGCCACGCGACGGGTGAGCAGCTCATCGCCATCGCGGACGTCGCAGACCGCTTCGGCGTCGAGCGCATCCGCACCACGCCCATGAAGGAATTGCTCTTCCTCGATATCAAGGAAGAAGTCATCGAGCCGCTCAAGGCTGCGCTTAATGAGACCGGCCTGTACCCGGAACCCTCCGAGTTCCGCCGCGGCATCATCTCCTGCACCGGCCTGGAGTTCTGCAAGCTCGCGCACGCGACGACGAAGGCGCGCGCCATCCAGCTCGTCGATGAGCTCGAGGAGCGTGTGGGCGACCTCGACGTGCCGATTTCCATCTCGCTCAACGGCTGCCCTAACGCGTGCGCTCGCTCGCAGGTCTCCGATATCGGATTCAAGGGCCAGACCGTCACGGACGACGAGGGCAACCGCGTTGAGGGCTTCCAGGTGCACTTGGGCGGCGCGCTCGGCTTGGGCGAGGAGGCCTGGGGTCGCAAGCTGCGCGGCCACAAGGTCATCGCGGATGAGGTGGGCGAGTACGTCACCCGCGTCGTCACGAACTTCAAGGAGAACAGCGAGCCCGGCGAGCAGTTCCGTGACTGGGTCGTGCGCGCCGACGAGGAGCTGCTGAAGTAATGCGTTTCCGCCGCGAGCCCAACCCGAACCGCAACCACCCGGCGTACTGCCCGTACTGCGCGTCCGAGTCGCTCTTCCCGGATGAGGAAGGCGATTTCGCGTGGCGCTGCAGCGCGTGCCTGCGCGTCTTCTCCGTCATGTTCCACGGCCAAGACGACGCCCCCGTGGCGGCGTCCGCCACCCCGTCCGCTGCCCAAGCCCTGCAGGACTCCCTGCGCCGGCACGGACATTCCGCCCGTCCCCAGTCATAAAGGATTCCCCGTCATGGCGATCATCGTCTTATCCCACGGTTCGCGGCACCCTGCCGCGGCCGGTGCAGTAGAGGAGCTCGCCCGGGCTACCGAAGATCTCACCGGCGAGGTCACCCGCGCCGCGTACTTGGACTTCACCGCGCCCACGCTTGCCGATGCCGCCCTCACGCTCGCCTTGGCCGGCGAGACGCAGGCAACGGTCGTTCCCTTGCTCTTTACTGAGGGCTACCACGCCCGCGTGGACGTGCCCACGGTTGCGGCGGAAGCCTCTGAGCTCACCGGCGTGGACTTGCGCGTCGCGCCCGTGCTGGGCACGGGTTCCGATATCGCGGCGCTGCTTGCAGCTCGCGTGCACGATCCGAGCGCGCACCTCGTGATCTATTCCGTGGGTTCTTCGAATGCGCAGGCCAACGCCGCTGTCGAGCGGCTCGCGGTGCGCGTGGGGGATCTCACGGGGCAGTCGACCTCGTGCATCTTCGCCACGAAGGCGGCGGGCACCCCGTATGGCCTGGCCGGCGTGGATGCCCAGTGTGCGACGCATGGCAGCGCCGAGGTGCTCCCGCTCTTCGTCGCGCCGGGCCTGTTACTTGACCTGCTCGAGCCGCGCGGCGTGCATCGCATCGGAAAGACCTACGACGGCGGCGTTCCTGAGCCCCTCGGCGCGGCACTTGCGCCCATTGTCGCGGCCCGTGCGCGCGGTGGCGCCCCCGGGGTGGGCCATGCCCGTCACAGCGGACAAGTCGCCCCCGTGCGCTTCCCGTTGCGGGGCCACGCTACCTCTGTCACAGTAAGGAATTAATATGCGCACGCTTATTCTTATTGCACTGGCGGGCTTCGCCGCGCAACTGGTCGACGGTGGCATTGGTATGGGCTTTGGCGTCACGTCCACGACGGTGCTGTTGCTCGCGGGCCTTGGCCCTGCACAGGCGTCCGCCATCGTGCATGCGGCAGAGTTGGGCACCACGTTGGTCTCCGGTGCCTCCCATTGGCGCTTTGGCAACGTGCACTGGCCCACGGTGGTGCGCCTTGGCGTGCCCGGCGGCATTGCCGGATTCCTGGGAGCGACGGTCCTGTCGCGGATCTCCACGGATGCGGCGGCGCCGGTGACCGGGGCCATCCTCACTGCGATTGGCTGCAACCTCGTGTGGCGCTTCTCGCGCGGCCGCGTGCGCCGCGACCCTCAGGCCGGACGCATGCATTCGACGCCCTTCCTCATTGGGCTGGGCAGCGTGGGTGGCTTCGTCGACGCCACTGGTGGCGGCGGCTGGGGCCCGGTGTCCACGTCGACACTCATGGCGATCGGCCGCGAGCAGCCCCGTCGCATTGTGGGCACGGTGAGCGCCTCGGAGTTCCTCGTGACCTTGGGTGCGACGCTCGGTTTCGTGCTGGGACTGTGGGACGAGATCGTCGCGCACGCTGCGGCCGTCGCGGCTTTGCTCGTGGGTGGCGTTATCGCGGCGCCTATCGCAGCGTGGCTTATCTCGCGTATTAACCCGGTCGCGCTGGGCGGGGTGGTGGGCACGGCCATTGTCGTGCTCAACGTGCCCAAGGTCGTCGATGCGCCGGCGTGGGTCCTCGTGGCCCTCGGCGTGGTGGGTGTGACGCTCACCGTCCGCGGCACGCTGGCCTACCGGGCGGCGCGCAAGGAAGCGGATACCGTGGAGCCTGCGGCGGACGAGGGAGAAGACGACGCTGCGCGCGAGGGAGAAGACGACGCTGCGCGCGAGGGGGCATCGGCAAGCGCGCGGGAGTATGCCTACAGTCCGGCGACCTCGCCGATGACGTAAACGGCGGGCGGGGCGATGGCCTCGCCCTCCATGAGTGCGCCCAGCCCCTCGAGCGTGGTGCGGAAGGTGCGCTCACCCGACATGGTGCCCTCCTGAATGACGGCGACCGGGGTAGACCCGGGACGACCGCCAGCCAGGAGGGCCTCGGCGATTTTCCCGGCGTTCTTCACTCCCATGATGACGCTGAGCGTGGCGCCGGAGCGGGCGAGCGCCTCCCAGTCCACGAGGGACTTGGGATGGCCGGGGGCGAGGTGGCCGGAGACGACCGTGAAGGCGTGGACGACGCCGCGCTGGGTGACGGGCACGCCTGCGAGCGCCGGGACGGAAATCGCGGAGGTGACGCCGGGGACGACCTCGCAGGCAAGGCCTGCGTTCGTGAGCGCCTGCAGCTCCTCGAAGCCGCGGCCGAAGACATAAGGATCGCCGCCCTTGAGACGCACGACGCGCTTGCCGGCGCGAGCGTGCTCGATGAGCAGCTCGTTGATCTTCTCCTGCGAGATGGATTTCCTATAGGGGAGCTTGGAAACATCGATGATCTCTTTCTCGGAGGTATCGAGGAAATCCTCGAGCTGTGCGGCAGGCCCGAGGTGATCGGCGAGGATGACCTCTGCTTGCTCGAGCGCGCGCAGGCCACGGACGGTGATGAGGTCCCATGCGCCGGGGCCGCCGCCTACCAAAATCACAGGATGTGTCATGGGAGATCAGTATAGGGTGGGGGACCATGAACACTTCGAACTGGGAGGACCGCCCCGAGCTGGGCGGTGACGGTTCTCACGAGGCTGCGGAGCCGGGATACTGGTCTGGTTCCAGCGACTATGACCCGGAAACCGTCCGCTTCTTCGACGTCGCGCACGAAGGCGCCCAGGTACGCGTCTTGTCGGGGGCAACCTCCGCCCTGGAATCCTTGCTCTTTGGTGCGACACCGCGCGCCGTCGTCCTGCTGCCCACGGACGCTGTGGCGCGCGCGTGCGCGCAATGTGTGGCGGACCAGCAGACCGGTGTTCCCGTTGTGGTGACGCAACAGCTGCCCGCCTTCGTGGGAGCACTCGACACAGTGGTCGTGCTGGGCGAGCGAGGCTCCTGTGACTGGGCCTCGCAGGCGCTGCTCACCGCCGCGCGGCGCGGTGCGCAGACCGTGTACTTGGGCCCTGCGCGCGGCCCGCTGGCCGAGGACGCTCGAGACGCAGAGGGCACGCTTATCATCGAGGCCCTGCCCACGGCCGAAGGAACCTCGCCCGCGCGCTATATCGCGGGACTGGAGGCTATCTTCCATGCCTTCCATCAGCCGGCGACGGTGACCACGGAGTACCTCGTGGGGCTGGCGGACGAGCTCGACCAGGAACTGGAGACGCTCTCCCCGGAGCGTGACGCGGCGGTCAACCCTGCGCGTGCGCTGCGCAACGCCGTGGAAGGAACGCACGTTATCCACACTGGCGGTGCCGTGGCGCAGGTCGCCGCGGCGCTGTGGGCGGCAGGCGGATTGGGCGGCACCTACGTCGAGCCGGAGCTGGTCCCGGCGGTGCTCGAGCGCCGCGCCGCGGAGAGCACGGGACAGGGCGCGGATCGCGCCGACCCGTTCTACGATCCCTTCCTTGACGGTCCGCCAATGGTACTGTCAAAGGTGCTTATCTGGGATGGCGCACCCGAGAGCCCGCAGGGCTTGGCGGGTGCCCCGAGTCAGGATTATCCTATGGCGTCGGTTGAAGAACCGGATTCCGCTGAATATTCCGGTTCCAGCGCGTCAACGACGCCGCCCACGTATATCGCAGTCACGGCTTCTACGGCCGCAGCACATCCCTTGCAGTTGCTTGTGCGCGCCCTAGCCGCGACAGCTTTTCATGCCTCCGAGCACTAGCTCGGATTGAGAGGAGACTTCATGGACAAGATTGTCCCTGCCGCACGCCGCTATTCCTGGGGCTCACGGACGCTCATCCCCGAGCTCGTGGGCTCTGAGCCTTCGGGCCAGCCCCTCGCCGAGCTGTGGTACGGCGCCCACCCTGGGGATCCCTCGACGATCGCGGAGACGGGCGCGCGCCTTGACGAGGTCATCGACGCGGACCCGCGCAGTGTCGCACCGTGGGCCGGCGGCCTGCCGTTCCTCATGAAGATTTTGGCAGCAGACGACGTCTTGTCCTTGCAGGCGCACCCCTCACCGGAGCAGGCCGCGGAAGGCTTTGCCCGTGAGAATGCGTTGGGCATCGCGCTCGATGACGCGAAGCGCAACTACAAGGACGGCTCCCACAAGCCGGAGATCATCATTGCGCTCAGCCCCTTCTACGCCATGGCGGGCTTCCGCCCGCTGGCGCGCACGCGCGAGCTCTTCGCTGCTCTCGAGTGCCCGGAGCTCGACCGCTACCAGTCCATGCTTTCGCCGGAGGAGACCCCGGACGCGGAGGAAGGTAACCTGCGTGCGCTGTTTACGACGTGGATTACCATTCCATCTGCCGCACGCCGCGAGCTCATCGACGCCATCGTCGCTGCGGCCCCGCGCGTGCCGGAAGGCTGGATGTCGCGCGTCATGGATACGGTCCTCCACATCAACGAGCAGTACCCGGGCGATATCGGCGTGCTGGGCGCGCTGTTGCTCAACCACATCGAGCTCGCGCCGGGCGAGGCTGTCTATCTCGACGCAGGCCAGCTCCACGCCTACGTCCACGGCCTCGGCGTGGAGGTCATGGCGAACTCGGATAACGTGCTGCGTGGCGGTTTGACGCCCAAGTACGTCGATGTGCCCGAGCTCGTCAAGGTCCTCAAATTCGCCGCGCTCGAGGAGCCGCGTGTGCACCCGCAACAGCTGGGCGATGGCCTTTCTGTGGCCGCCACGGTGGCCGAGGAATACATCACCCCGGCCGACGAGTTCACCGTCGACCGCTACGAGTTGCCGGCTGGTGCCACGGGCACGCTCAACCCCACCGGCCCGGCCATCGCGCTGTGCACGCACGGCACCGTGACGCTGGGTGAGACCTCTCTGGCTCCGGGCGAGGCCGCTTGGCTGCCCGTTACGGACGGTCCCGTCACGGTCACCGTTGACTCCGCTGCCGCCGCCCCGGCACAGCTCTTCGTCGCGCGCGCCTAGTTCGCGCCTCGTTCCGGTCGCGTACGGCGCCGCACACGCCCATGGCCCCGCTGCCTTTCCTTCGTTGACAACGAAGGAGACAGCGGGGCCGAATGCGTTCTTGGTGCGCGCTAGTTGGCCAGCTCCGTGGGCTCTTGCGGATCCGCCTGCGTGGTCGTGTGCACGCCGGTGGTCTCAGCGGTGGGGGAGTCAGCCGTGGGCTGTGGCGAGTCGGCGCTCGTGGGTTCGTTCGCCGGCGAGGTGTGGCCGTTCGTGGCGGTCGTCGGCGTGTCTTGCGTGCTTGTGGTCTCCGTGGGCTCGACCGGAGTGGTCTCGTCCGTCGAGGTAGCAGGCGTGTCCTCGTCACGCGTGGGGCCTTCTGTCGGCTTATCCGTGGGGATCTCAATGGTGGGCCGCGGCGTCGGCTGCTGTGACGTGGGCGCATGGGTGGGCGCCGGAGCCGGGTCATCAGACCTGGACGTGGAGTCGCGTGGGCTAGGCGCGGGGGCCGGCGCATTGGTGGGCAAGGTACCAATGGAAGTCGGCGCGCCCGGGTGCAGGTCGCCCGTCACCGCGGTGATGACAGTCGTGGGGGCCGCAGTCGCACCAGGCGCCATGGTGGCGGGAATCTGCGTCCGTGCCGAGGGGCCGCGGGTTGACGTGGGCAGGACGGTGCCGTCGCTGATATTGCCCGGGCGGTAATACGTGGTGGGGTTGGCATCCAGCTTCTTCGTGTTGAACACGGCGTTTGGTGCCAAGAAAGGGTCATCCGCCAGCGGTGCCACGTTGCGGCCAGACTTGCTGCTATCACCGGTTTCCGTGGCGTAGACGTGGTCGTGCACATCGTCACCCGCAGCTTGGGTGCTGCGTAGGTCTATGTCACCGGCGCCGACGGCCTCATTCATGGCAGGATCAGAGGAAGAGGACCCTGGGGTCCCGAGGCGCCACACAACTGCACCGATGCCGGCGGCAAGAAGCACACCGACAACGATGAAGATGAGCGCGCGGCGCGTATCGGCTTTCACCTGCGGTATTCCTCTCGTGACATGACTGTGGTAACAAGTTGGTAACGACAATACCATGGTCGCCGTCTGGCCTAGACCTTTGATAAAGGAGAGAATATGAGTACCTGGGATGAGCACATCCTCAGCTCTGACGTGAATACAGACTTCCTCGATGAGCTGGCCGACCTCGAAGATGAGGATATCGTGGAGGCCGTGCGTGACGCCGTTATGCTTGCTGCCAGCGGCGATGCCTCTGGTGACGAGGAAAGCAACGGCCTTGCTGCGGCGACGATCGCCGCCATTTGGGCCGGCGCGCCTTTTACGGCGGGGGAGATCATTACCGAATACCCGTTCATTCGTTCGCTCGCCGGTTCTGGCGACGAGGAACTACATGAAAAGGCTGCGGAGCTGCTGGAATCCGTTGAGGATGAGGTGGATCTCGAGCCCTTCACCGAGGCTTTGTCCTAGGGACCGCCGTGACACGGCGCGCGAGGGCGAATAGTCGCTCGGAGTGCGCCGGAGCGGGGATTACACCGTTGTATGCAGGGCAGAAGGCTGAACGCATGGGGGGTGTCAACGTCTCTCGCGAGCTACCCCTCTGTGGCTCGAGGCTATCGCTGTACGCGGTGTCGTTGCGCCGTATAGTGCGGGGAGGATATCGCGCGCACGCTGAAAATGCCGCGCGCACGAATCCGCACGAAAGCTGTGCAGGAAAGCTGTGCAGGAAAGCTGTGCAGGACAACAGGGAAAGGAACGCCATGATTGTCGCCATCGAGGGAATCGACGGAGCGGGCAAGAACACTCTCGTCGGTCGCCTACGTGAGGCACTCGACGTGCCGGTGCGCGTCATCGCCTTCCCGCGCTACGAGGTGTCCATTCATGCGCAGCTCGCACGTGAGGCGCTCTATGGGCGCATGGGGGATATGACACAGTCGCCGTACGCCATGGCGACGCTTTTTGCGCTCGACCGCTGTGGCGCGCGCGACGACATCGCGCCGCGCGACGGGGAGCTGGTCATACTCGACCGCTACGTCGCGTCGAACGCTGCGTACTCCTCCGCGCGCCTGGGCGGCGCCGAGGGCAACCCTGAAGTCGTGCAGTGGGTCTACGATCTGGAGTTCGGCCGCTTGAAGCTTCCGCACCCGGACCTGCAGATCTTCTTGGACACGGACGTGGCCCTCGCAGCCGAGCGTGCCGCGGGTCGCGCCGCACAGGACGCGACGCGCGCTAAGGACGAATACGAAAAAGACGACGCGCTGCAGGCGCATACGGCCGCAGCCTACCGGCGCCTGGCCGCCGCAGAGTGGGGCGGGCCGTGGCTTGTGACCAGCGATGCCGACCGCGTCATCGAGGCCGTGCGCGCGCTTTTCGGCGCTGGCAGCGAGGACGCGATCTAGGCGGCCCTGAAAGTCCCAGCATGGGGAAGGCACGCGCGCCGCTCATCGCGCGGGGCGCTCCGATCCGACATACTGGGTAGGAAACGCTGCATGCCCTCAGTGTGCGACCACGCCGGTTGGCGGGAGGTCGCGTGCCACTGTGGGTGGGCAGTGCGGGATAGAGGCGCTGTGCAGGCAGCGCCACATTTGAGAAGGAGACGAGGTTTACTGTGGCCCCTAAGATTTTGGTCGTCGACGATGATCCGGCAATCTCGGAAATGCTCACTATCGTCCTGGAATCGGAGGGGCTTGAGCCCATTGCCGTGACCGACGGCGCGCAAGCCGTACCGGCCTTTGAGGAGCACCAGCCGGACCTCATTTTGCTCGACCTTATGCTCCCCGGCATGAATGGCGTGGATATCTGCCGCGCCATCCGCCGCACCTCCTCAGTGCCGATCGTCATGCTTACCGCGAAGACGGACACCGTCGACGTCGTGCTGGGCCTTGAGTCCGGCGCGGATGACTACATCACCAAGCCCTTCAAGCCGAAGGAGCTCGTCGCCCGTATCCGCGCCCGCCTGCGCCGCACGGAGTCGACCTCCCAGGAGCTCATCGAGGTCGGCGACCTCATCATCGACGTCCCGGAGCACACCGTCCGCCGCGTCGATGGGGAGGAAATCTCGCTTACGCCGCTCGAGTTCGATCTGCTCCTTGAGATGGCCCGCAAGCCCGGCCAGGTTCACACCCGCGAGGAACTGCTCGAGTCCGTGTGGGGCTACCGCCATGCTTCGGACACGCGCCTTGTCAACGTCCACGTCCAGCGCCTGCGCGCCAAGATCGAGCACGATCCGGAAGACCCGCAGATCGTCCTCACCGTGCGCGGCGTGGGCTATAAGACCGGCAAGGTCGGTGCCGGTGCAGCTGGGGAGTAAATCATTCTCACTCGCTTAAGCCGGATCAAGGACCGGTTCCTCGACTCGTGGCGCTCCTCCCTGCAGGTGCGCTTCATTGGCATGATTTTGGCCGCCTCCTCGGTGGTCATGCTCATTCTTGCCTACGCGCTCATTTCCGTCCTCACACAGCGGCTCATCGACCAGAAGCTGTCCGCGGCAGAGCAGGAAATCGATCGCGCCCGCATCACGGTCGAGCAGCAGATCAGCGCCACCGGAACCGGCAATTCCGTGCAGGTGCGCATCAATTCGGCGCGCGCGTCGCTCACCCAGCTTGGCTCGGATGGCGAGTCCCACGCGGCCTTCGAGCCCGTCATCGTCGTCCAGAACTCGGACGGCACGCAGACCACCTCGCCCGAGGGGTACCGCATCCCAGATAACTTGCGCAGCCTCGTCGCCCAGGACCAGATCGCGTATCAATTCACGAATATCGATCAGGCCAACGGTGGCAACTACAACGCGCTCGTCATGGGTACCCCGGCACACGCGGATATCCCCGGCACGCAGGTCTACATCGTGCTGTCCATGGAGTCCGAGGAATCCACGATGGCGCTCATGCGCGGCCTTCTGTCTGCCGCCGCCGTCGTGGTCGTCGTCCTCCTCGTCGGCATTGCCTGGCTGGCCACCCAGCAAGTCATCGCGCCGGTGCGCTCGGCCTCGCGCATTGCCCAGCGCCTTGCCGCCGGCCACCTGCGGGAGCGCATGGTCGTTGAGGGCGAGGATGAGATGGGCCGCCTTGCGTCGTCCTTCAACGACATGGCCGAGAAGCTGTCCAAACAAATTACGCAGCTTGAGGAGTACGGCAACCTGCAACGCCAGTTCACCTCGGACGTCTCGCACGAGCTGCGTACGCCGCTCACCACGGTGCGCATGGCCGCGGACCTCATTGCGGCGGACGCTGACTCGCTCGAGCCGCACACGCGCCGTGCGACGGAGCTTATGACCCGCGAGCTTGACCGCTTCGAGGCGCTGCTCGCGGACCTCCTGGAGATTTCCCGCCACGACGCTTGCGTCGCGGATCTGTCTAAGGCCCAGCTCGACGCCCGCAGCTGCGTCGACTCCGCCTGGCAGCAGACCTCGCATCTGGCCGAGGAACTCGGCGTCGAGGTGCGCTTCCACGTCCCAGACGACCCGGTCACGGTCGAGGGCGACTCGCGCCGCATCGAGCGCATCCTGCGCAACCTGCTCGCCAACGCCATCGACCACTCGGAGGGCAACCCCGTTGACGTCGATATCGCGGAGACCGAGGACGCCGTGGGCATCGCCGTCACGGACCACGGCGTGGGTCTCAAGGACGGCCAAGAAGAGCTCGTCTTCAATCGCTTCTGGCGTGCCGATGCCTCGCGCGTGCGCCACTCCGGCGGCACGGGCTTGGGCCTTGCCATCGCGCGCGAGGACGCCGTCCTCCATGGTGGCTCGCTCGATGCCACGGGCATCTTCGGCGTCGGCTCCCGCTTCCGCCTTATCCTGCCGCGTACCCCAAGCGCCGAGATTGACCATGATCCCATCGCCCTCGAGCTGCCGTCTGTGCAGGCCGAGCTTGCCGATGCCCCCTCCGACGGCTCGGCCGAGGGCTCCACGCTGCAGGCCACGGCGTCAGCCGCCTCAGCCAGCGCCGACCTCGACGACGAGGAGCCCGAGTCTCCCGGCCAGATGCGGAAGCCGGAAACGCTGGCGGAGAAGGCGACCCGATCCGAGGAGGAGAGCGAATGATAGTGTTCCCCAACCCGCGCCACCGCACGTCGCTTTACCGTCCGGCACGCACCGTGTTGGCAGTGGCTAGCGTCGTGGCCCTTGCTGGCTGCTCGACGCTGCCGTCGAATACCGCGCCGCAGGTGCTGCGTTCTTTTGCCCCTCAGCAAGAAGCCGTGCCCGTGGTTGGTCCGCAGCCGGACCAGGAGCCGGACCTGCTGCTTCGTGACTTCTATCGTGCCTCGGCCATCCCCAGTGGCGACTATGCCGCGGCACGCGCCTTCCTCACGGATGATGCCACGCAGTCCTGGGATCCCCGGGGCTCGGTGCTTCTCGTTGACGCCATCGACTTGAACTCCGCGTCTGCGGCAGCCGAAGCCGACACCGAGGAGCGCGCCTTCGCCGTGCGTGGCAACGTCATCGGGTCACTTGAGGACGGCGGCGCCTACCGCGCGGAAAATGGCGCCTATGAGGCGACGGTGAAGATGAAGATGGTGGATGGGCAATGGCGTATCTCCGATCTCCCCGCCGGCGTCGTCATCGAACGCAACGAGCTGCGCAATCAGTACCAACCCGAAAGCCTTTACTTCTTCGACCGCGACCAGCGCTCGCTCATCTCGGACCGCCGTTGGGTATTCTCCGGCAGCGACGCCTTGGACTCGCAGCTCATCACGCTGCTCATGCAAGGCCCGTCTGCTACGCTCGCGCCCGCCGTGACCACGCTCACGGGCAACGACGCGGCCTTCGCCGGCATCGAGGACGGTGCTTACCGCTTTACTGGCCTGAGCGGTCTCGATGAAGAAGAGCGCGTGCACTTTGCCGCGGAGCTCGTGTGGACGCTGTCTAACGCGGGCGTCGCGGGCCCGTACAAGGTCATCGCCGATGGCGCCGCCCTCGTCCCGGGCATGGTCGAGATGACCACGGATGACTTTGCCGAGTACAACCCGCGCGCAGCGGCGACCGAGGCTAGCAACCTTTACGCCCTCAACGGCGGCAATATTTTGAGCGTTACCGGCACCATCGCCACTCCGGTGGGCGGCTTAATGGGGCGCAGCGGCCGACTCGAATCTGCGGAAATCTCGACGGAGGGCACCGTCGCGGCTGTCACGCAGCTCGGCGACGGTAAGTCGCAGCTGCTGATGGGCGATCTCGATGGCACGCCGCAGCGTTCCGTGGAAGCGGACACCATCTCGCGGCCGTCCTTCGAAAACAGCGGCGAGGCCGCCTGGGCCGTCGTCGACGGCAAACGTGTCTCGCGCTTCGTGCAGTCCTCCGCTACGGGCCGCATCGTCGAAACCGAAGTCGATACATCGGCGCTCGACGATATCGACGGCGAAATCTCCGTGTTGCGTCTGTCTACCTCAGGTGCGCGCGTCGCGCTCATCATCGGCGGCAAGATCTACACCGGCGTGACCGTGCGCGAGGACGGCGGCGCCCACCGCATTGCGAACGTCACGGAAATCGCCAGCGAGTTGCGCGGCATGGCCCTGTCCCTCGACTGGCAGCCGGATGGCTCCCTCGTCGTGGGCACCTCGAGCCCCGACACTCCGGTGTGGCGCGTCGAGCAGGACGGCTCCGCTGTGTCCACGTTGCCCAGCGGCAATATCACGGCGCCGGTCGTCTCCGTCGCCGCGACGCAGACGACCATCTTCGCCACGGATGCACACGCCACGCTGCAGGTCTCCGCGGAAGATTCCACCTCCGCCTTCTGGCGCGAGGTCCCCGGCCTCCAAGGCATGCGCTCGGCGCCCATTGTCGCGAAGTAGCGCTTCGTCGCGCTCGGGCACCCCGAAACCCTGGCTGCGGCTCCCATGCGTTCAGCGCGCGCATGGTGGGCTTTTGGCCTAGTCTTGCGGGCAGCAGAAGAATTCATGGGGTGAAGGATCATGGGGTGATGATTGGTGCTGGGGAATCTTCTTTCGGGGCTGGGGGAGTTGGTCATCCCGCGCTCGTGCGCGGGCTGCGGTGCGGCGGGCGATGTGTTGTGCGGACCGTGTCGGGAGAAGCTGCGCGCCACGCCGCGGCTTATCAGTCACCGTCCTCGTACCCTAGGTATGCCGGTCTTCGCGTTGGGGCCGTACGACCGCATGCGCCGGTCACTCATCGTGGCGATGAAGGAATACAACAATCAGACGGTGCGTGCCTACGTGGGTGCCGTGCTGGCGGCCGCTCTTCGGTACCTTCACGCACGAGGTGAGATTCCCCACGAGCTCGTGCTCGTTCCCGCGCCCACACGCGTGCGCTCTGCACGCCAGCGCGGCGGCGACCCGGTGCTCCATATGTGCGAGCATGCTGCGCGTACGCTCGCCGAGGCGCCGGGTGCCGGGCTACGCGTGCAGGTGCTGGCGTGCCTGCGTATTCGCTCCTCGGCCGCGGATCAGTCCCGTCTTGACGCGGATGCGCGCTGGGAGAATATGGCCCATGCCATCGAGCTGCGTCCGAGCAGCCGCGCGCAGCTGCGCGGGGCGCACGTCGTGCTGGTCGACGATGTCGTGACAACGGGTGCGACGTTGGCGGCATCGGCAAGCGCTGTGCGTGGCGCGGGGGCCCTCGTTCGGGCAGGGCTGACGCTGGCAGACGCCTGAAAGCACCGAATGGTGGCACCCGATAGGGGGATCCGTGAAAGCCATGTTATGACCACTGCTACAATGAGGGGTGTCACAAAGAGTTCCACCTAAATGGCCGAGTCACAGAACTTGGTGCAGGAATTCCGGTACTCATCCGGGACGTTTGCCGCAGGTGGAGGTCTCGTGGTTCATAGTTTGTCCCCATCTACTAGGGAGGAAGTCAATGACCAACCCACAGGTCGAGTCCAATGCACAGGTCACCATCACTGGTCGTAACGTCGAGGTTCCTGAGCACTTCGCAGAACGCGTGAAGAGCAAGCTGGCCAAGATTGAGCGCCTCGATCCCACGCTGACCTTCTTCCATGTGGAGCTGCAGCACGAGCCGAACCCACGTCGCGACGCCGAGGCAGAGCGCCTGCAGATCACCGCGACTGGCAAGGGCCACTTGGCTCGCGCCGAGGCTAAGGAGGACTCGTTCTACGCTGCGCTGGAGACCGCTTTGGCAAAGATGGAGCGCTCCCTGCGTAAGGTCAAGGTCCGCCGCGAGAAGGTCAAGTCCGGCCACCGCGCTCAGAAGGGCACCGGCGAGCTCGCAGCTGAGTTCGTTGCCGAGCAGGAAGCTGCCGCTAAGGCTGCACAGCAGGATCGCTACGTCGATCCGTACGCTGAGACCATTGAGGAGCAGCGTCCGGGCCAGATCGTTCGTACCAAGGTGCACGCCGCTGTTCCGATGAGCGTCGACGATGCCCTGTCCGAGATGGAGCTGGTTGGCCACGACTTCTACCTCTTCATCGACGAAGAGACCCAGCGTCCGTCCGTCGTCTACCGCCGCCACGCGTACGACTACGGCATCATCTCGCTGAGCGACGAGGTTGAGGCTGACAAGTAAGTCACCCTTCAATTCCTACCGCCCGTTTCCGGCACCACGCCGGGGCGGGCGGTAGTCTAGTTTTCGTTGTTTGCTGCGGCCCGTTCCGGTCGCCGCGATCCACGGCCCCGCGGCGTACCGTACCGCTCGCGCAGGGCCGGCACTCCATGCGCGTATAATCGCATGGAAGTTAACTATTTTTTGCCGCGACAAGAAGGACTTTTTACGTGTTTGGACTCTCCAAGCTGCTGCGCGCCGGTGAAGGACGCACCGTCAAGCGTCTCGACAAGATGGCACAGCAGGTCATGGACCTTGATGAGCAGTACTCCGCACTGACCGATGAAGAGCTCAAGGCAAAGACCGATGAGTTCAAGCAGAAGCTGGCGGACGGCGCGGAGCTCAACGATATCCTCCTCGACGCCTTCGCCACCGTGCGTGAGGCTGCCTGGCGCGTGCTCGACCAGAAGCATTACAAGGTGCAGATCATGGGCGGTGCCGCCCTGCACTTCGGCAACGTCGCCGAGATGCGCACCGGTGAGGGCAAGACCCTGACCTCGCTGCTGCCGGCTTACCTCAATGCACTTGAGGGTAAGGGTGTTCACATCGTCACGGTCAACGACTACCTGGCTAAGCGTGACGCGGAAATGATGGGCCGTGTCCACCGCTGGCTCGGTCTGTCCGTGGGTGTCATCCTCTCTGAGATGCGCCCGAATGAGCGCAAGGAAGCCTACGCTTGCGACATCACGTACGGTACGAACAACGAGCTGGGCTTCGACTACCTGCGCGACAACATGGTTCGCACGAAGAACGACATCGTTCAGCGCGGCCACAACTTCTGCATCGTCGATGAGGTGGACTCTATCCTGATCGATGAGGCGCGTACCCCGCTCATTATTTCTGGCCCGACGGATACGAACTCCCAGTTCTTTAACGTCTTCGCACAGCTTACGCCGCGTATGCGTGAAGGCATTCACTACGAGGTCGACCACAAGAAGCGCACCGTGGGTGTGCTCGAGGAAGGCGTCGAGTTCGTCGAGGATCAGCTCGGTATCGACAACCTCTACGCTCCGGAGCACTCGCAGCTCGTGTCCTACCTCAACAACGCGCTCAAGGCTAAGGAGCTCTTCGAGCGCGACAAGGACTACATCGTCCGCAACGGCGAGGTCCTCATTGTTGACTCCTTCACCGGCCGTGTCCTGGCTGGCCGTCGCTATAACGAGGGCATGCACCAGGCCATCGAGGCCAAGGAAGGCGTCGAGATTAAGAACGAGAACCAGACTCTCGCAACCGTCACGCTGCAGAACTACTTCCGTCTTTACGACAAGATCTCTGGCATGACCGGTACCGCTGAGACCGAGGCTGCCGAGCTGCATTCCACCTACGGTCTCGACGTTGTGCCGGTGCCGACCAACCGTCCGAACCAGCGTATTGACCACTCGGACCGCATCTACAAGACACAGGAAGCGAAGTTCGCAGCCGTCGTCGACGACATCGTCGAGCACGTCGAGGCCGGCCAGCCGGTCCTCGTCGGTACTACCTCCGTCGAGCGTTCCGAGTACCTGTCGCAACTGCTCAAGCGTCGCGGCATCGAGCACTCCGTTCTTAACGCAAAGCACCACGAAGAAGAAGGCAAGATCGTTGCCCGCGCTGGCCGCCCGGGCACCGTCACTGTCGCGACCAACATGGCCGGCCGCGGTACCGATATCGTGCTGGGTGGTAACCCGGAAGTTATCCTCGACGACAAGCTACGCGAGCGCGGACTTGACCCGTTCGAGGATGCAGAGCGCTACCAGGAAGCGTGGGACGCCGAGATCGAGGAAGAGAAGGCTCGTTCCAAGCGCCTCGGCGACGAGGTGCGTGAGGCCGGCGGTCTCTACGTCCTTGGCACGGAGCGTCACGAGTCCCGCCGTATCGACAATCAGCTGCGTGGTCGTTGTGGCCGCCAGGGCGACCCGGGCGAGACCCGTTTCTACCTGTCCATGCGCGACGAGCTCATGGTCCGCTTCGTGGGTCAGTCCATGGAGAACATGATGAACCGTCTTAACGTCCCAGACGACGTTCCGATTGAGGCAAAGATGGTCTCCAACTCCATCAAGGGCGCACAGGCGCAGGTGGAGAACCAGAACTTCGAAATGCGTAAGAACGTCCTCAAGTACGACGAAGTGCTCAACGAGCAGCGCAAGGTTGTCTACGGTGAGCGTTACCGCATTCTCGACGCGGGCGACATCAAGGACAATATTCGCAAGATGATCGACGAGACCATCTCCGCGTACGTTGCTGGTGCCACCGCCACCGGCTACGTCGAGGACTGGAACCTCGAAGAGCTGTGGAACGCCCTTGAGTCCCTCTACGGCCCCTCCATGGATTACCAGTCGCTCATCGACGGCACCGAGTACGGCTCCGCCGGCGAGCTCACTGCTGAGCAGCTGCGCCAGGCTCTCGTGGACGACGCGAACGCCCAGTACGACCAGCTCGAAGAGGCTATCACCGCCATCGGCGGCGAGTCGCAGATGCGCAACACCGAGCGCATGATCATCCTGCCGATCATCGACCAGAAGTGGCGCGAGCACCTCTACGAGATGGATTACCTCAAGGAGGGCATTGGACTGCGTGCCATGGCCCAGCGCGATCCGCTCGTTGAGTACCAGAAGGAAGGCGGCGACATGTTCAATGCCATGAACGACGCTGTCAAGGAAGAGACCGTCCGCCAGCTGTTTATGCTGCGCAAGCAGTTTGCACAGCAGCAGGCCCAGGCCGCCGCTGAGGGCGACGGTACCGTTCAGACCTAAGGCGCATAGCTGGCGAGCGCCGCCAGTCACCCACAACACCCCGCACGGAGTTCCAAGAACATCCGTGCGGGGTGCTTCTTTACGCGCAGCACGCACGCCGATCCAGCGCACACACCCCAGGCCGTGTGGCCTGGGGTTTGGTGAGGGGCTTAATAATAAAAGGGGCTGAGGCCCTAGAACAGTTATGTCCATGAGGTTTTGGACTCCAAGTTCAAAACCTCATGGACATAACATCGCTGAGCTAGACTGCGGGCGCGCACGGCGCCATCGGCAGCTTAAATGAGCCGGAACGATGTGAGGGCCTCACCGTCGTAGCGACCCGTAAACGCATGCCGATTGCCGCCCATCGAGGCCGAGCCGAAGTACTCGCCGCTGGGTTGGCAGTGGAGCGAGAGTAGCTGGCAGCCGATGGCGCGCTGCGAGCGGCCGCGGGACCAGGCGCGGATGTGGAGCATCACGGCGGCGCTGAAGCGGTCATTGTTGAGATGCGTGAGTGGGCGAAGGCCAGCGGCAGCCTCGAGGACTATGTGGACCAATTCGAGGGTGCGCCGACGCGTCCGGTCCTCATCGGGAGGAGCCGCGCGGTTATAGTGCACGGGGTCGGGTGGCACGTAGACGCGCAGGTGTGTGAACCCGGGGATGGGGGCGTACATGTCGTTCTCCAGGGATATCCGGGGAGGAAATCGGTGGGAAAGGAAGAGACGAGTACATGCGTGATGGTTAACCGACATCATGCCATGAAACTGCCGTCTACGCAGTAGCTGTATATTTGCTGGCTGTTTCCTGTAAGGGGTGGCGGCGCGCAGGGGATTTGTCCGTTATACTGCGTGTGGTCAAGTGCTCCGATTGCGGCGAGCTAAGTCCGTGCCACGGTATGGGCTGGTCGCGGCGGCGTGTAGCACCGTTTACATCTCTTGGGAGGAATACTCACAACTATGCGCGGACTCATCGTTGATTTCGTGGGCGTCCTGGACGGCGCTGAGGAAGAAGTAAAGCGCTGGCGCACCCTGCTCGCCGCTGCTAAGTCGAACGGTGTTGCCACCGCCATCTTGTCCAACGACCCGGGTGGAGCCGGTGCCGAGCACATCCGCGAGTGGGAATACCGCGGCTTCGTGGATGCCGTTGTTCTCTCCGGCGAGGTCGGCGCAGATAAGCCGGAGCGCGGTGCGTTCCAGGCTGCGGCGGACGCCATCGCTCTTCCGCTCAACGACTGCGTCATGGTGGACGACTCCATCCTCAACGTCCGCGCCGCCGTGGACTTCGGCATGGTGGGCATGCTCTACACGGTTTTTGACCGCACCTCGGTGGAAATCCAGGCCGTCTTCGACATTGAGGGCGAATTCTAGTGGCAGCGAAGACCGAGCGCGTCTACGTTCCTGCGACGTTTGGAATGCTTACGGAGCTCAAAGAGAATGGCAAGCTCGCCGCGCGCAGCGGCTGGGGCTTCGCCGTGACGCCGGCGCTCCAGGAGTTCTACACGGAGGGCGACGAGGAAGAGATCGCCTACTCCGCGTACCAGGAAGCGGCGATGAGCTCGCTGCGCCTGCTGGCCATCGGTGATGAGACGGACTTCCCGCACCGCCGCGTGGTCATCTCCCTCGACGTTCCCGTCGAGTGTGTGCACCCGCAGCCGGACATGGGCGAGGCCGTGGTCAAGCTCGAGCCCGCGATTTTTACCCCGGAGCAGCTCGCCGCGATCCACGTCGATATTGAGGAGTCCGAAGAAGCAACGAAGAAAGCCGTGGAGCTTATCGATGCCGCCGATCTCGGCGACGAGGATGCCGAGCTCGCCGTTGGTGATGCCCTGGACAACTTCATGGCGTTCTACGACCCGTCGGAGCTGCCTTTCCTCGTGGAACTGCTCTAATCGAGTCGCGCTGACGCGAAGATTTATTTACCTCGCGGACCTGCACCTGCAGGTCCGCGTTCTTGATCTGGTGTGATGCGGGGGATAGTCTGGCTCCAGATTTCATTCCCTCGTGGGTCATTTTTATCTCCGGAAGGTTAGATATCATGCGTTCCTCTTTGCGTTTGTCCACCGCCCTCGTTGCTGCGGCGAGCTGCTCTCTGCTGGCCGTTGCTCCGGCCTTGGCCGAGGACGTCACTACCGAATCAGAGACCACGGCGACGGCTCCCGCCACTACCGGTGGCGACTCAACCGAGGCTGGGGGCGACGAATCCCAAGACTCCGAGAACTCGAAGAACAGAGAGGACTCCCAGAGCGAAGGCTCGCAGGATGAGGGTTCTGAGGATGATGACTCCGACGGCGCGGATGATTCCAAGGACAACGGTGGCTCCTCTGAGGGAGATATGACTGAGGATAAGAACACGACGCCGTGGCTGCGTATCCTCGACGCGTCCTCGAAGTCGAAGGCTGCGCCGATCCTCGGCGTTATCCTGGCTGTTGTAAGCCTGCTCCTTGCGGCATACAACACGTTCGGCTCAAAAATTCCGGCGCTGCAGAACCTCATCAAGGGCATCAAGTTCTAGCCGTCTGTTCTCGTTCGTTGTGTGCCCCGCACACAGTGGCACCGTGGCCCCAACAGATGTGGGGAGTCCCCGCGGAGGGAGAGGGGTCCTTGATAGGGTGAAAGTGACTACCGCCCGAAAGGAAACCTCTCATGTATCGCTCTCGCATTGTTGCGTCTCTCGCTTCCGTCGCTGTGGCCGCGACTTTGTTCGTCGCCCCGGCCACCGCACTGGACACCTCCGTGTCCCAGAAGACGTGTAAGTTCAACCTCAACTTCTCCGAACAGGAGGAGTGGGACGCTGCGGTCGAGCAGAAGAATAACGTCAACGAGGAATCGGTCATGCCGTTCTCCGTCGACATCAAGGATGCGAAGAAGACGAAGTCGAGCTTTGACGAAAAGCTCAACGGCGCTCAGGGCCTTGTGTACCTCATGCAGGACCAGCAGGATGCTTTGGATGCGCAGACTGTCGCTGAGGATGACATTCCGCTCTACAAGGGCAACGTTGCCGTCATCAAGCAGATCCAGAAGCACGAGAAGGCGTACAAGAATGCCCTCGACGCCTGCGCGAACGGCAAACCGTACGATTCGTCCAAAGATGACAGCGTCGAGACCAAGCCGGACACCGGCAACTCCAAGGACGCAGCCAACACCTCGTCCCAGATGCCGGATGAGTTGCTCTACACCTTGTTGGGGCTCTTGGGCACGGCGGCATTCACTGGCGTTGCGTACGTTGTCTCGCACGGTGGAATCAACCTGGGCAACGTGAAGCTTCCCTTCTAAGAACCGGCTCTCGCTGAACGCATACGGACCGATTAGCTTAGCACGAGTCACTCGGTCCGTTCTTGCTTTCGCGGCAGGGAGGCTGCCGCCTGGCTACATCTCCCACTCGACGTTGGTGCGCAGCGCGTTGAGCAGTTTGCGTACGGCGTCGCGGCGGCGGGCCGTGGCGGTTTCGGGCGGGACGAGCTCCGGATCGTCGAGTCCGCATTCGGGGTCTGCTGGGGGACCGGCGTGCGTGCAACCACGCGGGCACTGCTCGGTCGCGGCGGCGAGATCCTCGAAGACGTTGATAACGGTATCCGCGTCGACGTGGGCAAGGCCGAAGGAGCGAATGCCCGGGGTATCGATGATCCAGCCAGAAGGCCCAGGCGCGCCGGGCAGACGCAGCGCGACAGACTGCGTGGAGGTGTGGCGGCCTTTGCCCACGGCGGAGACCTCGCCGGTCTCGCGGTTGGCGTCGGGAACGATGCGATTGACGAGCGTGGACTTGCCCACGCCAGAATGTCCGATGAGTGCGGTGATGTGGTTATCGATGGCGGATTCGACCGCCTCGAGGCCGTCCTCGACGCCGGCGTAGACGACGGGCACGTTAAGGTCCGCGAATTCCTCTGCGAACGGGGTGGGGTCCGTGAGGTCGGTCTTCGTGAGGCAAAGAATGGGTGAGACGTTGCCCACGAATGCCGCGATGAGGGCGCGCTCGACGAAGCCGGAGCGCGGCGGCGGGTCGGCCACGGCGGTGACGATGAGCATCTGGTCCGCGTTCGCGACGACGATGCGCTCATACGGGTCTGTGTCGTCCGCCGTGCGGCGCAGGACCGAGGTGCGCTCCGCGAGCTTTACGATGCGCGCGAGGGTGTCCTTGCGGCCCGTGGTGTCGCCCACGACGCCGACGCGGTCGCCGACCTCGACGGGCGTGCGACCGAGCTCGCGAGCGCGCATGGAGACCACCACGGGGCCGTCATCGAGGGCCACGCCCCACCGGCCGCGATCCTTGGTGATGACCATGCCGAACTTCGCGTCCTTGTGCTTGGGGCGATCTTTCGTGCGCGGGCGCGATCCCTTGCCCGGGCGGATGTGGACGTCGGACTCGTCGTAGTCGCGGGCGGAGCGTCCGCGGGCGTTTCTACCCATGGAGCATGTCCTCCCACATATGCTCGAATCCCGGCAGCGTCTTTGAGGTCGTCGCGATGTTTTCTACCTCGATGCCCGGCACGCGCAGCCCGAGGATCGCGCCTGCCGTCGCCATGCGGTGGTCCGCGTAGGAATGCCATTCACCGCCGTGCAGCGGCGCCGGCTCGATGGCGAGACCATCGGACAGCTCGGTCACGCGGCCGCCCAGGTTGTTGATTTCTGTCGCGAGAGCCTTGAGACGGTCCGTCTCGTGGCCGCGCAGGTGCGCGATGCCCGTGAGTCGCGAGGGCGTCTCCGCGAGGGCACACAGCGCCGCGACGGTGGGCGTGAGCTCGCCGATGTCGCCCATATCGCGCTCGATGCCGCGCAGACGCCCGCCCGCGGGGCCCGTGACAGCGAGTACGCCGTCAGACAACGCGACGTCGGCGCCCATCTCGGCGAGGATGCCGCGGAAGGCGTCGCCTGGCTGCGTCGTCGCGGACGGCCAGCCGGGGATGCGCACCGTGCCGCCGGCGACGGCCGCCGCGGCGAGGAACGGAGTGGCGTTGGAAAGATCCGGTTCGATCTCCCACGTGCGCGCGGCGATGGAGCCGGGGTGAACGGTCCAGGACGGACGCGGTCCGTCAGCGTGTTCCTCGACGGTGATGCCTGCCTCGCGGAGCATGGCGCACGTCATCTCAATGTGGGGCAGCGACGGTAGCGTGCCGCCCTCGTGGACGACCGTGATGCCTTGCGCATAGCGCGGCGCGGAGAGCAGCAGGCCGGAGACGAACTGCGAGGAGCCCGAGGCGTCCACAGTGACGGTGCCGCCTTCCGGAATGCCGTGCGAGGTTACCGTAAATGGCAGCGCGTCGCCCTCGACCTCGACGCCGAGGTCGCGCAGCGCCTGGAGAATGGTGCCCATGGGGCGCAGACGCGCTTGGGGATCACCGTCGACGGTGACGGGGGCACTGGCAAGCGCGGCCAGCGGCGGCAGGAAGCGCATGACCGTGCCGGCCAGGCCGCAGTCGATGGTGGCACCGTGGAGCGGGCCTGGGGTGAGGCGCACCTCGGGGACGCCGTCGGCGCCGGTGGCCTGCTCGACGCCCACGCCCATGGCGCGCAACGCCGCGGACATGAGGTCCGTGTCGCGCGAGACGAGCGGGGCGCGCAGGACCGAGGGGCCGTCTGCGAGCGCCGCGAGGATGAACGCGCGGTTCGTGATGGACTTCGAACCCGGCACGCGCACGGTGGCATCGAGCGGGCTGGGGGCGACTGGGGCTGTCCATAAATCTGGCATGCAGTCCATAATAGAGGGCATGTGCGGACGCTTTGTCTTATTCCAACCCGAGTCCCTTCTCGACGCCGTGGGGCAGTGGCCCGGCGTGAGCGAAGTCCACGCGCCGCAGAGCCTGCCGCCGGCGCGCTACAACATTGCGCCCACGCAGACCATCCCCATCATTCGCGTGAAGGAGACGCTCGCCGCCATCGAGCCTGCACGCTGGGGCTTGCTGCCGCACTGGAAGAAGGATGAGCAGGGCCCGCCGCTGTTCAACGCGCGGGCGGAGACCGTGGCGACCAAGCCGTCTTTCCGCGACGCGTACAAGAAGAACCGCTGCATCATCCCGCTCGACGGCTACTACGAGTGGCACACGGGCGAAGACGGAAAGAAGCAGCCGTATTACGTCACCGCACCCGAAGGTCAGCTGTGGGCGGCCGGACTCTGGGCCACCGGTCTGGATAAGCTGTCGGCGACGATGGTGACGACGGCGGCGACGGAGGAGATGGAGTGGCTCCACGGCCGCCTGCCCAAGTTCCTCCTGCCCGAGGAGATTCGCCCGTGGCTCGAGGGCGATACGAGCGAGGACTTGCTCCAGCCCAGCGGGCTACGCGGATTCCACACACGTCCGGCGGACCCGGCGGTGGGCAATGTACGCAATGACTACGCGGAGCTCATCGAGGGGCCCGCGGAGAAGAAATTGTTCTAGCGGCGGCGCTGGCGCGCCGCCGGATTCCAAGAGCGCTATTCGGCCTCGAGGTCGACGAACTGCAGGTCGAGGACTTTCGGCAGGTCTTCGGCGTTCATCTCGATGTCCAGTCCCCGCTTGCCGCCAGAGAAGAAGACCGTGTCGAAGAGCAGCGCCGTCTCATCCATGGCCGTGGGCAGCACATGCTTCTGGCCGAGCGGGGAGATGCCGCCGGGGATATACCCAGAGGATTTGGAGGCATCGGCAGGCTGGGCCATGGTGGCCTTGGAGACGCCGAAGGCGGCTGCGGCCTTTTTGAGGGAGAGCTGGTGGCTCACCGGCAGCACGCATACGGCGAGCTCGCGCTTGGGGCCTTTGCCCGCGGTGAGGTCGATGACGAGGGTTTTGAAGATGCGGTCGGGGTCGATGCCCAGCGCTTCGGCCGCGGTATCACCGAAATGATCGGTGCCGCCCTCAAACGTCGAAACGGAGTGCGCGACGCCCGCGTCTTCGAGGATTTTCAGTGCCGGGGTAGCCGCATGCGGCTTCTTTTTAGCCATAACAGTAGGGTAGAGGTTTAACAGCGTAAGTAGAAAAAGGAGGACTGCTACTTCGTGGCTACACAAGAAAAGAGCCCGAGCTTCGAGGAACAGGCCATGCCGTTGCTCGACCAGCTCTATGGCGGCGCGCTGCGCATGACGCGCAACCCGCAGGACGCGGAGGATTTGGTCCAGGAGACCTATCTCAAGGCGTATAACTCCTTTGACTCGTACACGCGGGGCACCAACCTCAAGGCGTGGATGTACCGCATTATGACGAATACGTACATCAACTCCTACCGCAAGGCGAAGCGACGTCCGCACGAGTCCTCCGCGGATGAGCTCACGGATTCGCAGCTCTACACCACGTCTGGACACGACTCGTCTGGACTGGAATCCGCTGAGGTCGAGGCCCTGCGCGGCATGCCGGATGGTGCGATTTCGGATGCGATGAATGACCTTCCGGAGGACTACCGCATGGTGGTCTACTACGCGGATGTCGTGGGGTTGGCGTACAAGGAAATCGCGGAAGTGATGGGCACTCCGCTGGGAACTGTCATGTCGCGCCTCCATCGTGGAAGAAAATTACTGCGCGGCGCGTTGAAGGACGTAGCCCGCGAACAAGGCATTGGATTGCACCACCCGGATATGGAGGATAAGTAATGGAACACGCACAAGGACATAACTGCGGCGCGTGTACCTCCCCGGAGGTTCAGGCTCTCTTTTGTGAGCTCCTCGATGAGAACACGAGCCGGGCCCGCGCCCTGGAAATCCGTGAGCACATCGCGCAGTGCCAGGAATGCTCTGAGCGCCTCGCGGCCGAGGAGATCGTGCGTGCCATGGTCCGCAAGTGTTGCGGCGGCGCCCAAGCCCCTGAGCAATTACGCCAGAAGATCACCATTGAGATCTCCCGCACGGAGGTCCGGTGGACTCAGTAACGTTCGCCGCACTCTCTGCGGCGTTGGCATTGCTTGCCGATGCCACCCGTGCCCCTGCCATGTCCTCCTACATGCGGGGGCGCTTCGCCTTCTTGGGCATTCCGCGCCCGGCGCTGCGCGCGGCCGCGAAGCCGGTACTCAAAGAACTGCGCGCTCAATCTGGCGTGGACTGGGACTTCGTGGACGCCTGCTGGGACGCGGACGAGCGCGAGTATCAGTACGTCGCGTTGGATTACCTCGTGGCGGTCCGCGGGCGCTTGTCCGCTGCTGACGTGCCGCGTCTGCGCGCGTTGGCACAGTCCAAGGCCTGGTGGGATTCCATCGACGTGCTCGACAAAGTAGCGGGGGACATCGCGCTGCGTGATCCTTCCGTCAATGACGTGCTGCGGGCCTGGGCGCGCGATGAGGACTTCTGGCTGCGGCGCATTGCCATCGACCACCAGCGTGGCCGAAAGACGCACACGGACACCGAGCTGCTCGCTGAGATCATCGAAGCCAACTTCGGTTCGAGCGAGTTCTTCATCAATAAGGCGATTGGCTGGGCCTTGCGCGATTACTCGAAGACGAATCCCGACTGGGTGGGTGCTTTCGTCGACGCGCACCGCGCCGAGATGGCGCCGCTGTCCGTGCGTGAGGCGTCAAAGTATCTCTAGGTGTGAGGAGGAAATCGCCTCAGTCACATGGCTTGACATACAGCAAGGGCCCGACCAAAAGGTCGGGCCCTTGTTTTACATGCTGTGCTTATGCGCTAGGACGCTTGCCGTGGTTTGCACTCTTCTTACGGCGGTCCTTACGCTTACGACCACGCTTCGACATGTGCGGCCTCCTTGTTTAATTCGGTGAGCGGATAATTACTTACCCACTGACTTTAGTGTTTGGACCTGCCGGTGGGGAAATCGCGGCGGGTTAAAAGATTTTAGACGGTGACGCGAGCGCGGCCACGGCCGCGATTACGGCGGCGCTTGAGAGCGCGGCGCTCCTCCTCAGACATGCCGCCCCAGACGCCGGCATCCTGGCCGGACTCGAGCGCCCACTTGAGGCACTGGGAAGCAACCGGGCAACGGTTGCAGACCAGCTTGGCCTTTGCGATTTGGGTAAGGGCAGGGCCGGAGTTACCGACCGGGAAGAACAGCTCGGGGTCTTCGTCGCGGCAAACAGCTTCGTGGCGCCAATCCATGATTGAAATCTCCTAACAAATTTTGACAGCGGTGTGATGAAGGTACGAGACGCGGACGCGCCAACGAACCTCGGGTTGTAGTGGATAAGGTGCGAATGGCCGGTCTGCGAGCAGTGGGGCCTGCAAGCCGCGGAGAAATCCGAGGCCCAGGCCGCGTCGACGCCGCCATGGCAACATTCGCGGTGAAGACTAACTTCCTCTCGGAGGTTAATCTGCAGTTAAGGGGCGGTTAACCGTTCCCTGTTTGCGGTACTTGAAGATAATCGCACGAAAACTCAGCCTTGGCTAGGGTTAGGGGGTAAATTGTGGTAAACGTCACTGGTTTTACCCCCTATGCATTTGTTGGCAAAAGCATATTTGAGACGAATTAGGCTGACCTAAAATCGTGTGACCTTGGGTTTTTGTCGTGGTGGGGTGAGTGGGATGAGTGCTCTGAGGTCAAATCTGTCATTTAACCGTTGCCCCCGTTGCGTCCTAGGTTGAGGATGTGATGTGCGTTTGGGATAGGTAAACGGTGGCTTGCGTATGAATTACATTCGTCCCAGCTGGGCAAACTCGTGGACGCGTACACGAAACGAGGAAAGTGGAGACGCGTTCATACATGCGTGGGTGTGTGTCGGTGCGTGCGGGCGCAGGTACGCAGGCGTGCAACCAGTAAGGCAAGGACGGTCGGTCGGTGGGCGGCGCACGCCGTTGCGGTGGCTAAGATAGTCCGCGTGAATGAGAAGAAGCGTCCCGTCCCAAGCCCTGCCGCGCCGGAAAAAGAACGTGCGCCGCAACCTGTGCTCATCGGCGCCGGCATCGCCGTGGTGCAGGCCATCGCCGTGATCATCTTTGGCATTGTGCTCATCATCCGTGACGTCACGGGTGCGAAAAATGAGTCGATGGTCTCCGATGCCGCGGCCAGCGGCTGGGTCGGCACCGGAACGGCGATATTCTTGTTCATCGTCTTCGGCTTCGTTATCTTCGGCGCCGTGGCCATGGTGAAGGGTAAGCGCTGGGGGCGCGGCGCGATTGTGCTCGTACAATTCATCCTCGCGGCGAGCTCGTTCCAGATGATGAGTGGCGGTGCCATTGCGCTGGGCGTGCTCGTGCTTCTCTCGGCCGCGGTGGCGCTGTGGTTGCTCATGCTCGTGCCTGCCTCGACGCAGTGGGCGGCTTCGCACTACTAAAGCGCGTCTCGCATTACTAGAGCGCTCCGAGGTCTCTATTGAGAGCTACGCGCTGAGCAGAATCCACAATTCCCCACCAGGATGAACTGCTCCCCATAATCCGGACTGAGAAATCAGAAACCAGATTGTGGGGAGTTTTCTGTATGTAGGAGAGTTAAGAGGCGGCGAGGACGACGGTCTGTGCGCCGCGGGACTCGACGATGGTGGTGCCGGCCATGGCGAGGTAGACAGGGCCGGAGTAGCCGCCGCGGTCGACGGGGATGGTGCGTTCGGTCTCGCCGGTGGCCCAATCGACGACGGCGATGCCCTTGTCGGTGGGCATGAGCATGCGCTCGCCCACGGCGACGGGCGTGCCGATGGCGTCCTCGAAGACGCGGTCGACCTTGAGCTCCGTTGGCGTAAACAGATACAGGCGAGTGCCGTCGAACCAGGTCATGTGGTGCGGAAGATCCGCAGTGGCCGGGGCGAAGGGCGTGGTGCCTTCAGTCACTGCGGGGGATTCGGCTACGGTGCGGGTGGCGGTTTCCGTGCCGGTTTTATCGAAGGAGCGCAGGGCGGGCGTGGGGCCAGGCACGTAGGCGGTGGCGGCTTCCTGGCCGATGGCGACGAGACGCGCGCCGTCCTCGGGTAGCTGCACGTTGGTGGTGACCTCCGGCTTGCGGGAGTCTTCCGGGGTGCCCTTCATCAGGCGCATCCAGGTGCCAGACTCGTTGGGGCAGGACTCGGTGAGTGCCACGTTTTCGGTGCGCGTGAGCGCGGAGCTGATCGTGCAGTCCGCGTTGGGCTGCATGTCGGGCTCTTGGGGTGCCTCCACGTCGCCGTATTCGACGGTGCGCACAAGATCCGAGCGCCAGAGGTCAATGCGATCGGTGGACACGGTGCCGATGCGGTCATTGGACGTCACGGAGACGACGTCTTCGGAGTTGATGGCGCTGCGCGTGTTGGCGTACTGACCGGTAGCGGCATCGATGGAGACAACGTCGCCGCAGCCCACACCGGTGCGGTAGGTGACGACGACCTTGTTCCAGGCGGTGCCGAGCGAGCAGATGTCGTCGTTCTTGCGCGAGTAGGACCACGCCTCAGAGCCATCCTGATTGGTGGCATGGACCGTGCGCGCGTCGTTGGTGATGACGAGCCCGGCGGTGACGAGCGGCTTGTGCTCGCCGGGGACACCGGCGTTATCGAGCGTGTAGGCTTCCGCGAGCTTATTGGGGGCCTCGGCGAGGACCTGGACCTCCACGTCGCCAGGGGTGTTTTCCGTGGTGAGCGCGGCGCTGCGGATATCAGACGTGAAATACGCGCCGCCCACCGCGAGAGCGCACACGGCCGTGATGACGCCGGTGGCGATCCAGTCCTTGCGGCTGGCGGACAGGATGGGGGTGCGGCTCATCGGCGGCGGCTCCTCGAGCTTCGAGAACGGGTAGTGCGGGTGCGCGTGCGTGAGCCGGAGCGGCGAGCGCAGTCGCGGGCGGAACCGCGGCCGCCGTCACGCTGAGAGCGGCTACGCGGTGCCCCGATAACCTTAGTGGCAGGGCCGACGGTCTCAGAAACGTCCTCGGGGATAGCGAGGGCCTCGGCGAGCTCGGGGGAGGTGCTAAACCACTGCGGCGGGGTAGGCAGACCCAGATCGAATTCGTCGTTGATGATCTGCCACTTGGGTAGCTCGTCGTAGCCCACGAGGGTCACGGCCGTGCCGGAGTGACCCGCGCGGCCGGTGCGGCCGATGCGGTGGATAAAGGTCATCGGGTCATCCGGGACCTGGTAGTTGAAGACGTGTGTGACGTCGTCGATGTCGATGCCGCGGGCGGCGACGTCCGTGGCGACGAGGATGTCGACCTCGCCGTCGCGGAAGGCCTGGAGGGAGCGCTCGCGGGCCTTCTGGTCGAGGTCGCCGTGGACGGCGCCGACGGTAAAGCCGCGCTGGGCGAGATCGTGGGAGACCTCCGCGGCGGTGCGCTTGGTGCGGGTGAAGATGATGGTCTTGCCGCGGCCCTCGGCCTGGAGGGCCTTGGCGAGGACGGCACCTTTGTCCATCTTGTGGGCCTGGAAGGTGACCTTCTTAATCTGCTCGTGCGTGAAGGATTCCTCGGCACCCTCGGCGCGGATATGCACCGGCTTGGTGAGGAACGTGCGCGCAAGCGTCACAATGGGCCCGGGCATGGTCGCGGAGAAGAGCATGGTCTGGTGCGGATTGCCGTGGAGCGCCTCGAGCAGCTTTTCGATATCCGGCAGGAAGCCGAGATCGAGCATCTCATCTGCCTCGTCGAGCACCAAGATGGCCACGTGGTCGAGGTGTAGCGCCTTCTGAGAGTGCAGGTCGAGCAGGCGGCCCGGGGTGCCCACGACGACGTCGACTCCGGATTTGAGCAGTTCCTTCTGAGCCTCGTACGGGCGGCCACCGTAGATGGTGGCGACGGTGATAGGCAGGTGCCGAGCGGCCTGTGTGAGGTCCTCGCCCACTTGGACGGCGAGCTCGCGCGTGGGCACGACGACGAGCGCCCGCGGAGTGCCGTCAAGCTCCTCGATGTCCGCGTCGTCGAAGACGCGGTCGAGGAGTGGGACGCCGAAACCCAACGTCTTGCCCATGCCGGTGCGGGCTTGACCGATGAGATCGTGTCCGCTGAGCGCGATCGGCAACGTGAGCTCCTGGATGGCAAACGTGTGCGTGATTCCGCGGCTGGCCAGGGCATCGACGATCTCTGCGGCGACACCGAGCTCCGCGAACGTGGGCGTGGTGGAGGCTTGAGGCTGCTTTTCAGACACACCTCGATAGTAGCGGGTGGGGCTATAGTGGGGCCATCAAACCTCATGATGAACATATAAGGAGAATTGGTATGGATATCCGCATTGGATTCGCTGACACCGCACGCGAGCTCGTGATTCGCTCCGAGGGTACGCAGGAAGAGCTGAGCCAGCAGATTAACGGTGCGCTCGCGGATAACTCCGTGCTGGAGCTCGCGGACGACAAGGGCCGCAAGTACATCATCCGCACCGATCGCGTCGTCTACGCGGAGATCGGCGTGACGAAGCCGACCACCGTCGGTTTTGCGGGCGCATAAGCCCGTCTAAAGTATGTGTTCATGACGAACACACACCGGCCGCAGGCACGTGAGGCGCGCGGTACCCATCCCATCGTGCGCTTCGCCCAGGACTACGGCTGGTGGCGCGTAGTGGCCATCCCCGTGATGGCCATTATTACTGTCTGGGTCCTCGTGGACGTGTTCCGTCCCGACGCGGAGCCCACGGCGTCCATCGCCGAGGGGACCTACGCGCCGGCGACTGAGGGGGCATCGGAAAGCCCAGCCGAGGGCCCAGACCCCGCGCACGCCGCGGCGGTCCAGCAGGCCAAGGACGAGCTGCCTGCCGGCGGCGCGTTTACGGAAACAGGGAAGAAGACCTACCACCAGGTAGGAACGCCGGGCCTGGAATTCGGCGAGGGCACGGAGCGCACGGTGCGCTACGCCATCGAGGTCGAAGACGGTATCGACTCTGCGCCTTACGGCGGGGATGACGCGTTTGCTGCGATGGTCGACGCCACCCTGTCTGACCCGCGCTCGTGGTCGAATGACAAGGCGTTCAAGTTCATCCACGTCGCCGCGGATGATAATCCGGACACGATCATCCGTCTCACCTCGCTCACCACGACCGCGGAGCTGTGCGGCGCGCAGCTGGAGACCGAGACCTCGTGCCACACGACGATCACGGGGCCGTCGACCGTCATTATCAACGAGGCTCGCTGGGTCCGCGGTGCCCTGCCTTACGAGGGCGACCTGGGCAATTACCGCCAGTACCTCATCAACCATGAGTTCGGCCACGCCATCGGATACGCGGCCCACCAGCCCTGCGGTGCGGATGGGGCACTCGCGCCGATCATGATGCAGCAGACCATCAGCCTGAAGAACTCGGATCTCTTCGCTAAGGAACCGGGTGAGGTCTACCCGGACAACCCGGATACCTGCCATCCCAACCCGTGGCCGTACCCCAATCCGTCCAACCTCGACGTCCACGCCCCCGCGTAAAACTTCAGTCTCAACTTCTAAGGATTCCCGCATGGCTCAGCCCGATGACCTCGTTCTCTATGCTTTCCGCGCGCCTGTGAAGGACGCCGCGCGCCCAGAGCACATGGGCTATGCCTGGGATAACGGCTGGCGCTACGGCGATGTTGTCTACTCACAGGCCGGGCCCTATGCTAGCTGGTCCGCGAAGGTCCGTGAGCGTCTCGCCGTGGCTGGCGCCCGCGTGGCCCGGCCTGTGCTCGCCACGAATGGCCGCCACACGGTGGGTGGCTGGAAGGCCACGAAATTCGTCGAGGGCCAGCTCGCGCGCCGCGTGGACGAGACCGCGCAGCTGGGACTGCGCGTCGAGGAGGCCCTCGCCACGGCGATGGTGCAGTTCAGCGGGCTCATTCTGCCGGCCCAGCGCGACGATGTTTTCGCGCGCGCCGAGCTCGCCGCGTGGGAGGAGACTGGTGAGGCCTACTCCGCCACCGAGGCCGAGCTTGCCGATGCCCCCGTGCTCGGCGTCGGCCACGCCGACCTGCTCGCCACGACCATCTTCGCTGGCGCCAATCCGCCCACCATCGTCGACATCGTGCCCACCGCGGCGCCGCGCCCGCGGGGCTATACGACGGCGCTCGTGTGCGTGGACGGGCTCATCAACGACGCGGTGGATCCGGGCATTTGCGATCGCTTCGCGTATATCGCGGGCTTCGACCATCTCCTCCTGCGTGCGGCGGCCTACCGTCGGCACGTTAATAACCTGCACCCCGCCGCGAGCGCGAACACGCGTGCGAAGATCTCGGAGGTGGAGGATCTTTTCGTGTCGCGGGTGAGTGGCACACTGGCTTAAGTTCAGATTGTCAGCCGCCACGCGGAGCGTCCGCAGGGCGGGAAAGGTGGGACCCGTATGAACGCGTATGACCCAACCGGCGCGGTGCGCACTGGCGTGCTGCTGCCGCCCTCGCCGGAGGTGCGGCTCATCCCCGCTGCCGTGGGATCCACGGCGGACCGCGAATGGGGCTTTGACCTGCCGGAGCGCGGCGCGTGGCGTGTGACGGGAGCCGCGGGCACGGGGGTGTCGAGCCTGCTCATCGATACCGTCATCGCGCGCATCGAGGCCGGTGCAGATCCGTCGGGCATCCTCGTCGTCGCACCCTCCAAGGAATCGGGCGCGCTGCTGCGCCGCGAGATCGCGCGCCGGCTCGAGGATTATGCGGCGGCGTCGACCATGGTCCGCTCCGTCCACTCGCTCGCCTTCGCACTGCTGCGCGGCGGCATGGACGATGAGCTGCGGCTTATCACCGGTGCGGAGCAGGACGCCGTCATCCGCGAGCTGCTCGCTGGCCACGTCGACGCGGGGGGCGTGGACTGGCCGGAGAGCGTGCGCCCGGCGCTCGGCATGGTGGGGTTTGCCCGTCAGCTGCGTGACTTCATGCTCCGCGCGCACGAGCGTGGGCTCTCGCCGGCGCGCCTGGAAGAACTGGGCACGCAGTGGCGGCGCCCCATGTGGGCGGCCGCTGGCCGGTTCATGCACGAATATGAAGAGGTCATGGCGCTCTCGGGCCGCAAGTCGCTTTCCGCCGCGGAGCTTGTCGCGATCGTCGCGGAGCAGCCGCAACTCACGGCGGAGCACCGCTGGCACACCGTCATCGTTGACGACGCGCAGCTGCTCGATCCCCTCTCCGGCGCCATGGTCACGGAGCTCGCGCGCTCGGCCGAGCTCGCCGTCGTGGGCGGCGACCCGGACCAGGCGGTCTTTGCCTTCCGTGGCGCGAATGAGGAATTCCTCGATGACTTTGCCACGGCGCTTCCCACCGTCCACGAGCTCGTGTTGGACGAGCCGCGCCGGCGTCCCGCGCCCGCGTGCATCGCGATCGCGGACTCGCGCGCGACGCAGCGCTACGTCGTCGCGGACGCCGTGCGCCGCCGCCACCTTGAAGACGGCGTGGCGTGGGGGGACATCGCCGTCATCGTGCGTGGCGGCGGAGAGATCGGCCAGGTACGCCGCACGCTGCTCGCCGCGGGCGTGCCCGTTCACATCAGCCCCACGGACGTCGTGCTCTCAGAGCAGCGCCTCGTCTCCGCGGTGCTGCAGGCTGTCCGGGCGCTCACGGATCCGCTCGACAACGTGGGACTCGAGGAACTCATCACCGGCCCTGTGGGTGGCGCGGATCCCGTGACGCTGCGCCGCCTCATTCGCGGCCTGCGCCGCTGGCGCCCCACGGTCCGCGGCATCGATTCGCTCCGCGAGGTCTTGGACGGCGAGCTGCCGGACTTCGGTGGTCTGCTCACCGGCCGCGAGCAGGCCATCCTCGAGCGCGTACGCGGCGTGCTCGACGCCGGACGCGCGGCACTGGACGGCAGCATCGAGGACGTGCTGTGGGCTGTATGGTCCGCGACGGGACTCTCGGACCGTCTCCAGGCCGCAGCGCTGCGCGGTGGTGCGACGGGTTCCCAGGCGGACCGCGACCTGGATGCCATGATGGCGCTCTTCGACGCGGCAGGCGACTACGCGGAGCGTTACCCGCACGCGCCACTCGAGTCCTTCCTCATCAGCATCGAGGAACAAGAGCTGCCCACCGGCGTGCGCGACCGCCGTTCCGCCACGCCACAGGCCGTGGAGGTCCTCTCCGCTCACGGCGCTGTGGGGCGCGAGTGGGATACCGTCGTGGTCATCGGCGCCCAGGAAGGAACGTGGCCGTCGCTGGGGGAGACCGGCTCCCTCTTCGGGCAGGAAGACCTCATCGACTACCTCGACGAGGGCATTGAGCCGGACGTCCCGGTGAGCCACCTCGCCGCGCGCCTGCAGGAGGAGCGTCGCCTCTTCCACGTCGCGACGTCGCGACACCGCGCGCGCCTGCTCATCGCCGCCATCGATGCTCCCGAGGGTGACGCGGTCTTCGAGCCCTCCCGCTTTATTGCGGAGTTCGCCGGTCAGGGACTCGACCTGCCCGGCCGCCTTGCGCGTCGGGAGGCGAACGAGCGCCTGCGCCGCACGGCCGTGGCGCGCGAGCTGGGGCTCAACGTGCCAGACGCGCCGGGCGCTGGAATGGCGGTCGGCGTGGATCTGCCGCGCCTCGTCCTCAAAGGTGGCGCGGGCGAGGAACCGGGCGAGCTCAATCCGCTCGTCACCTCTGTGCTGTCCGTGCCGTCCTTTGTTTCGCACCTGCGCCGGATCGTCTGTGACCCCGAGGCCGAAGAGACCCAGCGCGAGCAGGCCACCCGCCAGCTCGCGCGCTTGGCCCACGCTGGCGTGCCAGGTGCTGACCCGGCGCAGTGGTGGGGCGCCCGTGCGGTGGCATCGGAAGGCGAGCTGCGCATTCCGCCCACCGTCTCGCCCTCGCGCGTGGAATCTCTGCTGGCGTGTCCGCTCAACGCGGTGCTGGGCAACGTCGGCGAGGAGGAAGGCACGCCCATGGCGCTGCTGCGTGGTTCCATGGCGCACGCCTTCCTCGAGGCCCTCGGCCGCGGCGTTAACGCAGCGGAGGCCGCTGAGCTTACGCGCGGTGCGTTCGCGGAAATCCTCGATGTACCCGCGTGGAAGCGCGACTTTGAGCTCGCCCAGTTCGACCGGCTTCTCGAACGCACCCGCGCCTGGGTGGCGCAGACGCGCGGCGCCTTCGAACTCGTGGGCGTTGAGGTGCCCGTCCACGTCACCGTCGCCGAAGGCGTGACCATTCACGGCTATATCGACCGGTTGGAACGCGATCACGCGGACAACCCGGCGTATTACGTGGCGGATCTCAAGACCGGCAAGCACGCCGTGACGGGCCCCGAAGCCCAGGACCACGCGCAGCTGGCGACGTATCAGCTGGCCCTGGCCCACGGCACGCTCACGGAACGCAACGGCGAGGTCCGCGTGGCTGACGGCAAGGGACTCGAGCGTGGCGGCGGCGTGCTCTTCTACCCGGCGAGCGAGGCCAAGGACGTCACCGTGCGGGAGCAAGCCGCATGGGCGCCGGAGGAGCTGCAGGCCTTCGCGGATTACTTGCCGGGCCTCGTCCAGGAAATGCGCGGGCCACAGGTTACCGCGCGGATTAACCCCACGTGCGATAGCTGCCAGGTGCGCACCTTATGCCCGGTGCGCCCGGAAGGAAGGATGGTCACCGATGTCGACTAACTCCGAGATCCAGTTTGATCCCATCGAACTCGCGCGCGGCCTGGGCAAGAAGTTCCCGCCCACCGCGGAGCAGGCCAAGGTTATCGAGGGGCCGCTCGGCCCCAAGCTCGTCGTCGCCGGCGCGGGTGCGGGCAAGACGGAAACGATGGCCTCGCGCGTTATCTACCTCGTGGCCAACGGCCTGGTGCGCCCCGAACAGGTTCTGGGCCTCACGTTTACGCGCAAGGCGGCGCAGCAGCTCGAGCAGCGCATCCGCCGCCAGCTGCTCACGCTGCGTGGCTCAGGGCTCCTCGTGCCGGGCAGCCCGGCTTATGAGGCCGTGGAGAATGTGGCCGTGAATGTCTCCACGTACGACTCGTACGCGGGCGACCTTGTGCGCGAGTACGGCCTGCTCGTGCCGGTCGAGCCCACCGCGCGGATCATCACGGACGCGGAGCATTACGCGATTGCCCACGAAGTGGTCACCAACTGGGATGGGGAGCTCATCGCTCATGAGACGGTCTCCACGGTGGTCGCGACGCTGCTCGCGCTGTCCAACTCCATGGACTCGGCGCTGTCAAACCCTGCGGACATCGAGGAACACGAGCGCGCCTTCCGTCTGGAGCTCGCGAGCCTGGACAAGTCCCCGCGCTCGAAGAATGAGTACAGCCAGAACCTGGAGAAGTATCTTCACAAGCAGCGCCTGCGCGTGCAATACCTGCCGCTGCTGCGCCAGCTCAAGGAGCGTCAGGCCGAGCTGCGCGTGACCACCTTTAGCGAGCAGATGGCTGCCGCGGCCAAGCTCGCCACGGAGCACCCCGCGGTGGGCGCGCAGCAGCGTGCCCGCTACCGCGTGGTCCTCCTCGACGAGTACCAGGACACCTCGCATGCCCAGCGCGTGCTCCTGCGCGGCCTCTACGGCGGCGGCTATCACGAGGGCCTGTCGGTGACTGCCGTGGGCGACCCCATGCAGGCCATCTACGGCTGGCGTGGTGCCACGAGCGAGAACCTCGCCGCCTTCGTGGAGGACTTCCCGCAGGCGGATGGCTCGCCCGCGCCCAAGGACCAGCTCACCACGTCGTGGCGCAACCCCTCGCGGGTGCTTGATCTGGCCAATGACGTGGCGACCGGCGTCTTCGGCTCCGGCCCACGCCCGGTGGATCCGCTTTCCGCGCGTCCGGGCGCCGAGCCCGGCGAGATTCAGCTGGGCTACTTCGCGACGGAGGAAGAAGAGATCGCATTCGTCGCGGACCACCTGCGCACAAAGTACAAGGAAGCTGACGGCGGCGAGTTCCGCGCAGCCGTGCTTGTGCGTGCCAACGCGCATTCGGCCGCCATCGCGCAGGCGCTCGATGCGCGCGGCGTGCCCAACGAGATTGTGGGCTTGGGCGGACTTCTCTGGGAGCCGGAGATCCAGGACCTCGTGGCGCTGGCAACCATGCTTGTGCGACCGCAGGATACGGCGGCGGCGCTGCGCATCCTCGCCGGCCCTCTCGTGGGGCTGGGGCTGGAGGACCTATTGGCGCTCGAAGGCCGTGCGCGCAATCTCGCTGGCCTGCAGTCCGAGCGCGTGCGCTGGTCCGCGGATTCGGACCCCGTGGAGCACCTGCGCGCGGAGCTCGCTGAACTCATCGAGGAGGGCCCCGACCAGGTGCCGGGCCTGGGCGACGCGGTGGCCGACCTCGCCGAGCGCGAGCGCTACACCCCGGCGGGCCTGGCTCGCATTGAGGAGCTCGCCGCGAAGCTGCGTCACCTGCGCACGTACTCGCTGGGCAAGACCTTGGGCGATATCTTCGCCGACATCGAGGCGCTTTTCAATATCCGTACTGAGGTCCTTGCGCGCGGCAAGGCGGGCGGCACGACGCACCTGGACAGCTTTGCAGACGTCGTCGCTGGTTACACGGGCGCGAGCCTTACCGGCCTGCTCGACTACCTGGCGCTTGCGCGCGAGCACGAAAAGGGCTTGAAGCCTGGCGAGGTCCCCGTGCGCCACGACCGTGTGCAGATCATGACCGCGCACAAGGCCAAGGGCCTCGAGTTCCAGCACGTGTGCGTCCTCCATGCGGATTCGACGACGTATAAAGCGCAGGCCTCGACGTTCCTTACCGTCATGGAGAAGGTCCCGGGCGACGATGATGTCATCGACGCCGGGGACGCGACGCACCGCGGCGAATTCGAAAAGGCATGCAAGGCCTTCATCGAGGCCGACCGTCAGGGCCAGGCCGAGGAGGCCGCGCGTTTGTTCTACGTCGCGATGACGCGCACGGAGGAGACGCTCACCATCACCGGTTCCGGTACCAACCGCGCGAGGGGCAAGGCGAAGAAGGGCCCGTACGAGTACCTTGAGAGACTCCACGCGGCGCACCCGGATCTCGTCGTGCACTGGGAGGTGCCGGTGGATCCGGTTGAGCCTGCCGTCGACGACAGCGTGGCTGAAGGACGTTTCCCCGCGCTCGCCCCGCGGGCGGAGGTTCTCGCTGGCGCCGAGCGCGTTGCCGCAGCCATGGACGCCGCTGCGGACGGGGAGCTTCCGCCAGCGCGTGCCGGTGAGCTCTATGAGCAATGGGAGTCCGAGGCTTCTGCGCTCATCGAGGAATACGCCGCGCTGCAGGAGCCCGTCGTGGAGGTCGAGGTCCCCACGGAGCTAACAGCCTCGGACCTCGTGGCGATTTCGAAGGACCAGCTCATGTTTGCGCGCCGCCAGCGTCGCCCCGTGCCGTTTAAGCCGAATGTGTATGCCAAGCGCGGCACGGCGTTCCACGCGTGGCTCGAGGACCGCTTTGGCGGCGGTGAGCTCATCGGTGAAGAGGAGCTGCCGGGCATCGGCGAGCCGGTGCCGGAAGAAACACTGGAGGAGCTCAAGGACGCGTTCCTCGAGTCTGCGTGGGCGGACCGGACGCCGAACTACGTGGAGCAGGCCTTTGAAATCACCGTGGGCCACGCCGTGGTGCGCGGGCGCATGGACGCCGTCTTTGCGCAGCCGGACGGCAGCTGGCTCATCGTGGACTGGAAGACCGGCCGGCGTCCCACCGGCCGGGACCTGCACGACGCGGAGATCCAGCTTGCGGTCTACGCCGAGGCGTGGCGTCGCCTCGCTCGCGATGGCAAGCCCGTCGCGGCGGCGTTCCACTACGTCGCGGACAACGACACGTTCCAGCCGGAGGACCTGCCGCAAGGGGCGGAGCTCGCCGCGCTGCTTGAGGTTCGGCGTCCGCAGCGTGGCCGTCGCGCGTAATGAGCCGTGTTGAATAAGGAGTGAGAAGGTTGGTGAATCGTTGCGGCGCGACTAGGGTAAGGTAGCTGGTTTACTGTCTCTTATAGGTTTTCTGTCTTCGTGCAAGGAAGGTGTCTCGGCGTGGCTAACGGAAGAACCCGGCGCATGGGCCGGCGTCTCTCGCGACGCATCAAGGCGCAGGTTGAGCTCAACCACCTTCCGGATCACGGCCTGCTTGACGTCATCACCGTTCCGCACGCGCATACTGACAGCCCGTGGAAGTTGCTGGCGCGACGTTTGTGGTGGGCGTTATTACTGCTCATCTTTGTCACGCTCGTGGTCTACTTCGACCGCGACGGCTACTCTGAAAACCTGTCCATGCTCGACGCGGCGTATTACTCGTCCGTTTCGCTCACCACAGTGGGTTACGGCGATATCGTCCCGGTCTCGGCCGGAGCGCGCCTGGTTAACCTCATCATCATCACCCCTGCCCGCCTTATCTTCCTTGTTTTATTGGTCGGTACCGCGTTGTCGGTACTGACGGAAAAGACCCGCAAGACCGTTGAAATCCAGCGCTGGAGGAAAAACTTGAAGAACCACACCGTCGTCATCGGCTATGGCACCAAGGGCGCCGGCGCGGTCGCCGCACTGCTGGCGGACGGCGTGCCATCCAACCAGATCGTGGTCATCGACAATAACCGTGCGGCACTCGCCAACGCGGAGCACCACGGCCTGGTCACCATCTACGGCTCGGGTACCAAGCAAGATGTGCTGAAGATCGCCGGCGTCGAGCACGCGGGCTCCATCGTCGTGACACCGTCCACGGACGATACCGCGGTGCTGTGCACGCTCTCCGTGCGCGAGCTTGCGCCGCGGGCCAATGTCGTGGCGTCTGTCCGTGAGTCGGAGAACCGCCACCTGCTGCTGCAGTCGGGCGCGAACAACGTGGTGACCTCTGCGGAGACCGCCGGCCGCCTCCTTGGCCTGGCCACCGTCACGCCAAACGTGGTGGAGATGATGGAGGACCTGCTCTCCCCGAACGAGGGCTTCTCCGTTGCCGAGCGTCCCGTCCGCGACTTCGAGGTGGGCTCCAACCCGCGCCACCTCGCCGATATCGTGCTCGCCGTCCTGCGTAATAACGAGGTCCACCGCGTCGACACTAACGATGCCGCCGCGCTCAAGCCCGGCGACCGCTTGCTCTACATCAAGCATGACCTGCCGAGCGTCAACGATCCGCTCACGGACGATGACGAAGACGACGAGGATGATGATTAAAACCCATGACTAGCCAGGGGGAAGGCATGTTTCTGCTCGTCACCGCGCGCGGCCTCGTGGTCGCCCAACCGGACGGTGAAGCCGTCTGGCTACCCGAGCTTCCGGCCCTGCCTGGTGGTGGCGCAGCCACCGTCGGCCCGGCCGTGAAGATTGTGCCTGGCTACCACGTCGTCGAGGTCACCGGGGAATTCCTCGAGGCCCACCCCGGTTACGAAACGCTGCGTCCGGTGGACTTCGCCCACGACCGCGTCGTCACTCGCGGCGTAGCGCTGTGGCGCAACCGCAAGCTCAATAACTTCCACCCGTCCACGGGCGAGGAGCTCACCTATACCTCCGGCAATATCGTGGGCCGCACGCCCGCGGGCCTTGAGGTCTTCCCGCGTCTCGATCCCGCCGTCATCGGCGTCGTTACCCACCGCGAGTATCTGCTTCTCGGTCGCAACGCGCAACGCAGCGGCTTCTTCTCTCTGCCTGCCGGCTACGTCGATGTGGGGGAAACCCTCGAGGAAGCCTTTATACGCGAGGTGCTCGAAGAAACGGGGCGGCGCGTGCACGACGTCCGGTATTGGGGCTCGCAGCCGTGGGCGGCATCGGGAAGCATCATGCTCGGCTTCTGGGGCCAGACGAATGACCTTGAGCCCGTCGCTGAGACCGACGGGGAGCTTACGGAGATCCGCTGGGTGACCCGCGCAGAGCTGCCGCGCGTCCCGCTTGCGGCGCCCGGTTCGATCGCACACAGAATGATCATGGAGTGGTACAACAGTGGCGCTTGATTTGTCTGTCCTCGACGAGGACCAGCTAAAAGCGGCCCTCGCGCCGCGTGGCCCGGTGTGCATCCTAGCTGGTGCGGGCACTGGTAAGACCCGCACGATTACCTATCGCATCGCGCACCTCTGCGACGAAGGTATGGTGAGCCCCCAGCGCGTGCTCGCCGTGACCTTTACCAATCGCGCGGCGGGCGAGATGCGCGACCGTCTGCGCCAGCTGGGGGTGGGCGGCGTGCAGGCGCGTACCTTCCACGCGGCGGCCATGCGCCAGCTCAAGTACTTCTGGCCGCAGATTGTGGGCGACCTGCCGTGGAAGCTGTTGAGCAACAAGTTCCCGATGGTCGCGCGTGCCGTGCGCTCGGCGGGGCTGGAGCCGTCCACGGAAATGATCCGCGACATCATTGGCGAGATTGACTGGGCGAAGTCCTTCCTCGTCTCGGCCGACGCGTACCCGGCTGCCGCCGCGAAGTACCAGCGCAAGACTCCCTCGGACCCGGCGAAGGTCGCGCAGGCCTATCGCCGCTACGAGGAGATGAAGACGCAGCCGGAAGGCATGCTCTTGGATTTCTCGGACGTGCTCATCCATACCGCGGGCGCGATTGAGAACTCGCAAGGTGTTGCCGAGCAGTTCCGCGAGCAGTACCGCACCTTCGTCGTGGACGAGTATCAGGACGTCACGCCGCTCCAACAGCGCGTGTTGAATGCTTGGCTGGGGGAGCGCGACGACCTCACCGTGGTCGGTGACGCCAACCAGACGATTTACTCGTTCACCGGCGCAACTCCGGGCTTCCTGCTCGACTTCTCGCGCACATATGAAAACGCCACGGTGGTCAAGCTCCAGCGCGACTACCGCTCGACGCCGCAGATCACGGATCTCGCGAATGAGGTCATCGCTAAGGCACATGGCCGCATTGCGGGCACGCGTCTCCAACTCACCGGTATGCGTCCGGCGGGTCCGGAGCCGCAGTACCACGCCTACGAGTCCGAGCCGGCCGAGGCCCGTGAGGTCACCGGCCAGATTCTTACCCTGCTCAACGAGGGGGTGAAGGCCTCGGAAATCGCGATTCTCTACCGCACCAATGCACAGTCCGTCGCCTTTGAAGAAGCGCTTGCGGATGCAGGCGTGGTCTACCAGGTTCGCGGTGGCGAGGGCTTCTTCGAGCGCTCCGAGGTCCGCGAGGCCGTGGGCGAGCTCATCCGCGCTACCCGCCGCACGGACCTGCCCAATGACCCCGTGGCAATCGCGCGCGCGGCCTTTGCTCCGCTGGGCCTATCCGCTGCGGAACCGGACGGCGCTCAGGCACGCGAGCGCTGGCAGTCCTTGCGCGCGCTCGTGGGACTTGTGGAGCAGATCGTCCACGACGCCCCGGGCATCGACTTGCCAGGCGTATGCGTGGAGCTTCAGCAGCGCCAGGCCAATAAGCAGCCGCCCACCGTCGAGGGTGTCACGCTGTCCTCCATCCACGCCGCCAAGGGCTTGGAGTGGGACGCCGTGTTCCTCGTCGGTCTGCAGGAAGGCTCCATGCCCATTCGCCACGCCATCCGCGCGGGCGACGAGCAAGTAGAAGAAGAGCGCCGCCTCTTCTACGTTGGCGTGACCCGTGCCCGCATTCACTTGCAGTGTTCCTGGTCCCTGGCGAAGAACCCGGATTCCGCGCCCACGCGCAATCGCACGCGCTTCCTCGACGGCATCGTGCCGGAGCTGGAAGAGTCCCGCGGCAACCGTCGGACTTCCCGCGCCAAGCGCTGCCGCGTATGCCGCCTTGCCTTGGACACCCCGCACGAGAAGGCCTTGGGCCGCCACGAGCACTGCGACGGTGGAATGAGTGAGGACGTCTTCTCTTCGTTGCGCGCCTGGCGCTCAGACCGAGCCCGCCAGGACAAGGTGCCGCCGTACATCATCTTCAGCGACGCGACGCTTATGAATATCGCCGAAGCCATGCCCTCTGATTTCCCGGGGCTGCTCAGCGTGTCCGGTGTGGGCGCGACGAAGCTGGATAACTACGGCGCCGAGGTGCTGCAGATCCTGTCGAACTTCCGCTAGCGCGCGTTGGCGCGCTTCCCGGGTTAGGATGAACGGCACAACGCTCAATGCACAACTCGGGGGAGATATGAAGATCGTTTCTGGTCTCACGTGCCATCAGCTGCGCACACACCTTGCTGCAGGCACAATCACCGCCATCACGCGTGGTTTTCACGTGTGGGGTACGCCGACGCCTGTAGAACTCTTGCACGAGTTGCAGCGCCGCCATCCGGGCCTTGTCGCTACTGGGACGAGCGCGGCGCATCTCTATCTCGGACAGGAGCTCGAATTCCCTTTGAGCGTTGCATACGGGCAGAAATTGGGGCCGTCAGCTTTCTACACAGTCAAACGACGCTCACAGCGCACCCATGTGATCGTGGGTGACTTACGCGTGCATCATCCGCTGCTGGCTTTTGACACTGATACTCCTCGAGACCTCGCACTCGCAGCGCTGGAGCACCACTATGCCCACGCGCGCGGCCGGCGCCTGCTCGAACGCCACCGCAGTGGCTTCGAGCGACTTCCGCGTCATACCCACGGGTTGCTCACGCAGGCTGCCTTGTTCACGGACTCTGGGGCTGAAGCTAAGGTCGCGCGTGCACTGAAGGCTCGGGGAATGCGAGTGGACACCAATTTCTTTATCGGTGATTATCTATGGGATATCGTTCTCCCCGACATGCAGGTAGCGGTCGAAATTAACGGTTTCGAGTTTCACTCCAAGCCCGACGCCGTCGTGCGCGCCCATTGGAAGAACAATGATGCTGTCCTTCGCGGTTGGACCACGTTGCGCTACACAGGCACGTGCGTCGCGCACCATCTTGGCGATGTCGTGGAACAAATCGCCACGGCGAAGTCTCCCAATCTAGCCGGCCGGCTTCACCGCATGGTGACGCGATGGCACCACTATTTCACCCGTCAGTACGACGACCCTTGGGGCGCTCGCATCGGTCCGACCGGCTAGCGGAGTATGAGATCTACGTCCAGCACATATAGAGGCGCTTTCGCCGGTGTGGCGAGGGGCTTATATGTGCTGGAGGGATTTTTGGGGGAAGCTGCCGTGCGAGCGACTGTGACGAACATCGCTCCGCATTGGTGGAATGCGCACGAGGGGTTAGGCTGTTGTACCGAAAGTAAATAAACCGATCGGTCTAAAATTTATAGCCGAGACGGTTCAATAATGTACAAAGCTGTTTAAAGGAACTCCTCATGAGTAACACCACCACTGCGAACGCGCAGCCGCAGGAGACCAAGCGCGGACTGCCGGGCTGGGCCACCGGCTTCGGCGCGCAGGTCATCGCGGGCCTTATCATCGGCCTCATTCTGGGCTTTATCGCATCCGGCATGGACGCCGGCCGCGCCGAGGACGACGCCAGTTGGCTGACGACGACGCTCACAGGCATCGGCTCGGCGTACGTCCAGCTGCTCAAGGTCATGGTCCCGCCGCTCATCTTTGCCGCGGTCGTTACCTCCGTGGCGAACCTGCGCAAGGTCACCAACGCGGCCTCGCTCGCCATTTCCACGCTCGTGTGGTTCGCCATCACGGCGTTCTTCTCCGTACTCGTCGGCATCCTGGTCGCCGTCGTTCTCAAGCCAGGTGTGGGCACCTCCGTCGATGCAGCTACCGCCGCCGACCCGTCGCACGTCGGCTCGTGGACCGCATTCCTGCAGTCCATGCTGCCCAGCAACCTCATCGGCTTGGGTGCATCCTTTAGCGATGGCGAGGTCTCCCTGAGCTTTGGCGCGCTGCAGCTGCTCGTTATCTCCCTGGCCATCGGCATCGCTGCTGTGAAGGCTGGCAAGGCCGCGGACCCGTTCTTGCGCTTTACCGAGTCCTTCCTCAAGGTCATCCAGGTCATCCTGTGGTGGATCATCCGCCTGGCGCCGATTGGCACCGCGGCTCTTATCGGCAAGGCCGTCGCGACCTACGGCTGGGACGCCCTTGGCTCCCTGGGCAAGTTCGTGCTCGCTATGTACATCGGCCTGGCACTCGTCCTCGGCGTCGTCTACCCGGCGGTGCTCAAGCTCAACGGCCTGTCCGTTTTTGGTTTCTACAAGCGCGTGTGGCCGGTCTTCTCGCTGGGCTTCGTGACCCGTTCCTCCATGGGGGTCATGCCCGTGACGGAGCGCGTCACCGAGCGCGCCATGGGCGTGCCCAGCGAGTACGCTTCCTTCGCCATCCCGCTGGGTGCGACGACCAAGATGGACGGCTGCGCCTCCGTCTATCCGGCCGTCGCCTCCATCTTCGTGGCACAGTTCTACGGCATTGACCTGACGCTCACGCAGTACCTGCTCATCATCTTCGTCTCCGTCATTGGCTCGGCTGCTACGGCTGGCACGACGGGCGCGACCGTCATGCTCACCCTGACGCTGTCCACCCTGGGCCTGCCGCTCGCCGGCGTCGGCCTGCTGCTCGCCATCGAGCCCATCATCGACATGGGCCGCACCGCGGTCAACGTCACCGGCCAGTCGCTCGCCGCCACCATCGTGGCCAAGCGTGCCGGCATCTGGGACAAGGACACCTGGGACGCTGCCGAAGATGGCGTTGCGGGCATCCTCGACCCGGAGTCCGCAGAGGATGCAGAGGACGCGGCTCTCGTCCGTTCCTAATACATCGCGCACCGCCCCGGCCGCACAAGGCCGGGGTTTGTGCGTTTTAGGCTTCCGCCTGGAAGCACGCCGGGCAGCGCGCATGCGGCTCAAGGAACTGCTGGTGCGTGCGGCCAAAGACGTCAATCTCGCGTACCTCGCCGGGCATCCAGCGCACCGGTGTCGCGCCGGGCAGGCCTGGCCTTCCCACGAGGTGGCGCGCGGCGGCCACGATGTGCGCGACACCGGCCAGCGCCACGAGGGAGTCAAGCGAGTCTGTGGGATGCCGCTGGTCCGTCACCGTGACCCAGTGCGGGTCCGCGTCCGTGCGGTGCAGGCTAAAGCACAGCGGGCAAGGCCCCTTGCCGTGCGTGTGGAAGGGACCCAGCAACACGCGGGTATCGAAGGTCGTGACCGGCAGCCACGTGCTGGGCATCGAGCGGATAATCCGCGCGAGCATGGCCATGTGGCGGTCCTCGTCGATGCACAGGACGGGCACGTCCGGGTCGATGCGCTGCACGTAGTGTGCGGTGAGCTCGCCTAATCGTGGCCGACGCACGCGGAAGCCATCCGCGCGCAGCGCATCGCAGACCTGTAGAGCAAGCGGAGACATACCCAGCACGTAGATGGCGTCCGGCGGACGTAGCGGCTGCCACAGACCAAAGGACACGAGCTCGTCCACGAGGCTTGGAGCGCCGTCGCCCACGCCTGCCGCGCGCAGCTGATAAACGAAGCGCTCGCGCGAGACCGAACCATCGAGCTGGCGCAGCGCACGGGCCACGGCGGCGGCATCGGCGACTTCGATAAGCCCCGCGCGCGTCGCGTCGAAACCGAACTGGATGGCGCCGGGATCGCGCACAATAATGCGGACCCCGGGCGTGCGGCGATACAGAACCCCCATGACACTTCCCCCTAGCGTTTAAACAGTGCGACTGCGAGTCTAGCTGAGCCAGCGGTAGACTGCCCGCTATGGAAGAAAGCGCACGTCCGCCGGTCAAAGTCATTCGCTCCGCCCGGCGCCGCCGCACCATCGAGGCGCGGTTTAAAGGCCGCGTGCTGGAGGTCCGCATCCCCGCGCGCCTATCCAAGGCCGAGGAGGAGCGCGCCGTGGAGGACATGCTGGCGCGCGCCATGAAGAAGCGCAAGGTCGCCCCGCTTTCCGATGCCGCCCTTAGCGACCGCGCCGCACGTCTCAACGCCGAAATCCTCGAGGGCCACGCGCAGTGGACGTCTATCCGATGGGTGGGGAATATGACCACGCGCTGGGCGAGCTGCACAACGTCCACGGGCGCGATTCGTGTGAGCGATCGGCTTCAGCACGTGCCCGATTATGTGCTGGATGCGGTGCTCGTCCACGAACTCACGCATACCTTTGTGCCCAACCACAGCCGCGAGTTCTGGGAGTGGGCGGACCGCGCGCCGCGTGCCGAGCGTGCGAAAGGCTTTCTCGAGGCCTACCAACGCTTCGGGCCGGGCGGCGAGCGCTAGCTCAGCCATCCGGCCCGGGGCAGGGGAGAGGTACGACTACTCGTCGTCCTCGGGGTCCTTGTCCTTCTCTTCGGCGCCACCCTCACCGCGGAGCATCTCCTCGAGCTTCGCGAACTCGGCCTCGAAGTCATCTGCCGGGGCGTCATCGAGCAGCGTATCGATGAACTCGGCCGGGTTCTCGATGTTTTCTGCAGTCGGCAGGAAGTCCGGGTGGTCCCAGGCCGTATCGCGCTTGGTGGAGCCCACCGCGATGGTGGAGCGGCGCCACAGCTCGGCGGCCTTGGCAATCTGCGGGGCACCGATCTCGATGCCCACGACCTTGCTCAGCGCGTGCTCGGCCGAGCCGCCGGAGGCGATGCGGCGCGCCCACGCGGAATTCATGGTCGCCACGGACGGAATGCGCTCCGTGAGCGCCTCGGTGACGACGACGTCGACCCAGCCCTCGACGAGCGCGAGGAGGGTTTCCAGGCGCGTGGTGGCGGACGCGTTGCGCGAGGTGATGCGTGGCGTGAGGTCCATTCCCTGCAGCTTGGCCATCGCGTCCTGGATGGCCTGCGGGTCGCCGGACTCGAGGTTGAGCTCACGCGTGGCTTCCTCGATGTGCGAGGTGTCGATGACCAGGCCCACGGCGTATTCCTCCACGGCGGAGACGACACGCTCGACAAGCCACGGCACGTGGGTGAACAAGCGCTGGCGGGCGGCCTCGCGGGCCGCGATGTAGACGAGGATTTCCTGCGCCGGGACCGTGAGATCGCGCGAGATGGCCTCGATATTCTTCGGCAGTAGCGCCGTCACACCAGCCGGGGAGACCGGCAGGCCGAAGTCTGCGCCCGTGATGGCGGACTTGGCGAGCTCGGCCAGCGAGCCACCCAGCTGCATGCCGGTGTTCATGCCGGACATCTGGCGCATCATATTCGCCATCGGGCCCATCATCTCGCGGGCTTCCTCCGGCATGGATTCGAGCTGTGCCTCATTCATATGCTCCGCAACCGGCGTCACGAGACGCTGCCAGATGGGCATGGTGTTCTCGAGCCAGTCCTCCGAGCTCCATGCGGCGACGCGCCCTCCTGCGGTGGGCAGCGCGGTGGCATCGTCAAGCCAGAGCTCCGCCAAGCGCACGGCCTCCTCGACGGCGCGGACATCCGCGTCCGAGGGCTTGGCCGTGGTGCCGAGCTGCTGGCGCGCGATGCGCTGCGCCATCTCGAAGTTCACGGGGCCGGAATTCTCCGGGTTATTCATGGACGAGCCCATGCCGGAGAGCATCTGGCCGAACTGGTTGAGCATGTCGCCCAAGCCACCGGCGCCAGGGCCGCCGAATCCAAACGCACCAAACGGGTTGTCGCCGCGGCGGTTGTTGTCATCGTCGTCGTCGCCATTGTTGTTGGGGAAGGAAAAACCGAATCCATTGCTCATGCCTTCCCAATGTACCGGCCCAGGCGCGGCAGATGGGTCGCATGCAGTCTCGAAATACAACGCTTTGAGCGATCACGGGTAGGCTGTTCATTCGTGAATTCAGCATCGAAGCGCCGCCTGCGGACTGTGACCTGGGGAGCCATCCCTGTTCTCGTGCTCGCTGCGGCCGTGAGCCTCGACCACGTTCCCGGCACGGATATCTCGCTCACCGTGCCTTATGCTGCCGAGGGCCCCGGTCCCACCGTGGATACGCTCGGCGAGGTTGAGGGCGTCCAGGTCGTCGACGTCGAGTCGACGGAAGGCAAGACTGAGGTCGAGCAGCCCAAGGGCCAGCTCAATATGACGACGGTCTCGGTGCGCACCAACATGTCGCTCGCGCAGGTCATCGCGCGCTGGGCCTCGACGGATGACACCATCGTCCCCGTCGAGCAGATCATCCCGCAGGATATGACGCAGGAAGAAGTCACTGAGGCCAACGAGGCCCAGTTCACCCAGTCCGAGTCTGCCGCGACCGTCGCCGCGATGGACTACCTGGGCAAACCCGTGGAAATTGTCGTTGCCAAGGTTATGGATGACGCCGCGGCCGCAGGAGCCCTCGAAGCCGGCGATATCCTCACCTCCGTCGACGGGCAGGCCGTCTCCAAGCCGGAGGAAGCGCAGAAGCTCATCCAGGCCAAGGCGCCGGGCGACGAGGTAAAACTCGGCTTCAAGCGCGCGGCGGATGAGTCCGCGCAGCCGGATGACAAGGCCGACGCTGCCAAGGACGCCAAGGAGCAGACTGCGACCGTGACGCTCGGCGAGAACCCGAATGACAAGAAGAAGGCCCTGCTTGGCATCCTCATGTCCTCCCAGCCGGTCACCGACGTCGAGGTCACCTACAACCTGCAAGACATTGGCGGACCTTCGGCCGGCATGATGTTCTCGCTCGCCGTCATCGACAAGCTTTCGCCCGGCGACCTCACCGGCGGTCACTTCGTGGCGGGCACCGGCACCATCGCCGAGGATGGCACGGTGGGCCCCATCGGCGGCATCGTGCACAAGGTGCGCGCGGCGCGCGACGCGGGCGCGGAACTCTTCCTTGCGCCCAGCAGCAATTGCGCGGAAGCCATGAGCCGCGATACCGGCGACATGGTCATTGCGTCAGTGGACACCATCGCGGATTCCGTCGCAGCTATGGACGCCTTCGCCCACGGCGGCGAGGTAAAGACCTGCCAGCCTTAACCCGCCGACTTTCATGGCGCGGTCGGTTATTCTTCCGCGGCGTCGACGCCGTCGAGGAGGCCGAGCTCGCGGATCTTGTCCTTGGGATCCTGCTCGTCGGTGCTCGTCATCTGCTGCATGACGAGGCCCTCGTCATTGTCGACGACCGTGATGATGGCGGTGGAGCCGAACATCGTCCAACCCACGAGGCGCACGTCATCGTTGTAGAGCAGGCGCGAGGACTTGAGCTCCTCGAGCAGCTGCGTCGTCTGCGCGGCCTTGGTCTCGGATTTAGAGAACTGGAACTGGCCGACCTCGGGGCCTGAGCAGTTGTAGGAATCCTTGAGTCCCGCGCTGTCGCATTCCTCTAGCTCGTTGAAGAACGAGCGGGGCGCTAGCGTGCCAAAGATGTCCGCGACATCTTCCACGGAGTCCGCGCGCGAGGAGCGCGACGCCGAGGACGTCGTGGTGGCGCTGGAAGAAGACGGCTCTAAGGACTCAGATGCCGAAGACGTCGCGGAAGTCGACGCGGAGGTCGTCGCCGCGGGCGACGAGGTGCTCGACGCCGACGTGGAGGTCACAGTGGGGGACGCAGGAGCGGCGGGGGCGGGGGTCTCCGGCGGGGGGTCGGCGGGGTCATCGGAGCCGCAACCAACGAGGAGGGCAGGGATGAGCGCGACCGTGGCGAGACGGGCGAGCGAGTGGGCGGCGGAAACGTGGCGCACGAGAGCCTCCTGAGACGAGTTGTCCTGTGAGTGAAGTCTTCTATCAGTCTAGAGGACGCGGCTAGTAAAGCTCCTCGGGATCCTGCTCTAATCCGTAGCGCAGCGCCGCGATGACGCCGGGGGCGACCTGAGGACCGCCGCGCAGCTGGATCTCGTCCTGGGCGAAGGGGCCTGCGGCCTCGAGCTCTTCCTCGGTGGGGCGCAGCTGCAGCAAGGTCTGTTCAATTCCTTCCTCACGCAGGACGCCGGAGTAGAGGCGCGCCGGGCGTGGGGCGTCGGTTGGCGCCGACGCGACACTAGCCGACGCGTCGTGAGACGCGGTGTCGCGGAAGAGGATCTCCTGGGCGAGGATGACGCCGGCGACCTCGGCTGGCCAGGCCAGGCGCGAGACATAATCCGCGAGCTGCTCCGAGCCGGCCTCGATATTGTCCGGCAGATCGTTTTGCACGACGAGGGTCAGCGGCGAGTCATCGAGGGAGTCGAGCGCGTCGACGAGCAGCTCGGAGGGCACGAGGGCGAAGAGGGTAGGGGCGGCGTCCCAGCCCTCTGCGTGGACGAATTCGACGGCCTCGCGCATGGCCTTATTGAGCGCCTGCTGATTGGGGGAGAGGGAACTCATTGATGACCTCATTCGTTAATGCTGTGTTACTTCCTTAAGCTGGAAGACTATACCGTTTGCTCATCTCTTCGATAACTGATTGGAGTTGGCGTTGTCCACCGGACTCACACGACCCAATGCCCCCATGCGACGGCCATCCCGGCTGTTGGCCTGGACCGTCACCATTCTTGGTCTCCTCTTCTTTGTAGGCCCGCTGCTCGTGGGCTTCTACACGGACTGGAAGTGGTTCGGTGCGATTGATTATCGCGGCGTCTTCACCACGACGGTGCTCGCACGCCTCGCGATCTTCTTCGTCACCGCGATCATCGCGGGACTCATCACGTGGGCCGCGGCGTGGTTCGTGTGGCGCGGACGTCCGGACGACCTCGACCTGGGTGATCTCAACTCGCCGGTCTACGCCTACCGCCAGTCCATTGAGAAGTCCATGGGCGCGTTCCTGCGCGTGCTGCCTCTCCTCGTCGGCATCGTCGCCGGTTTCCTGGCCCAGTCCAACTGGCGTGCGGTCATGCTGTTTATCAACCGACAGTCCTTCGGCGTGGACGATCCGCAGTTCCACATGGATCTGGGCTTCTACGCCTTCCAGCTGCCGGTCTACCAGTTTGTGATCTCCACGCTCTCGCTGCTCACCATGCTCGCGTTCCTCATCGCGCTCGTGGGCCACTACGTGCTGGGCGGCATCCGCATTGGCTCCCGCCCGGCGGGCGTGCGCGGCTCCGTCTCACCGGCGGCGCGCAAGCAGCTGGCGATTACCGGCGGCATCTGGATGCTCCTCGAGGTCGCTGGCTACTGGTTTGAGCGCTACGAGCTGCTGTACAGGGACAACTCCATCTTCACTGGTGCCTCCTACACCGATATCAATGCGTACCTGCCGGCGAAGATCATCCTCATGGTCATCGGCGTCTTCGTGGCCATCGCGTTCTTCATGGCCATCGTGATCAAGGACCTGCGCATTCCGGGCCTAGCCGTCGTGCTTATGCTCGTCTCCTCCGTCGTCATCGGCAACGTGTGGCCGGTGCTCATGCAGCGCTTCTCCGTCGACCCGAACCGTCAGGCGAAGGAAGCGGAATCGATTACGCGCAATATCGAGTCCACGAAGTATGCCTACGGCATTGGCGATGACAACGTGACCTACGAGAACAACTGGGGCGCGAAAGGCGCGTCGGACGAGGCCGTGGCTTCGGACGAGGCGACGATCAATAACCTGCGTCTGCTCGACCCGGACATCCTGGGCGAGACCTTTACCCAGATGCAGCAGCTGCGCAACTTCTACGGCTTCCCGGACACGCTCGAGATGGACCGCTACGAGATCGACGGCGAGATGCGCGACTTCGTGGTCGCCGCCCGCGAGCTTGACCCCAACGCGCTGAGTGAAAACCAGCTCAACTGGATTAACCGCCACACCGTCTACACCCACGGCAACGGCTTCATTGCGGCCGAGGCCAACAAGGTCGACGAGGTCGCCCGTGACGCCGGCTCCACCCGTGGTGGCTACCCGGTCTTTACCGTCTCTGACCTCCAGACCAAGGCCGGCAAGGAGGCCGAGGGTGAGGGTGAGACCAAGGACGCCGAGTCCTCCTTGGGCATCAACGTCGAGGAGCCGCGCATCTACTTCGGCCCCGTCATCGCCTCGGCGCGCGACGGCCGTGACTACGCCATCGTGGGCAAGACAGGTAACGAGTCCGTCGAATACGACACGGACCAGTCCACCTACACCTATGAGGGCTCCGGCGGCGTCGGCATCGGCAATATCGTCGACCGCACGGCGTACGCCCTCAAGTACGGCGAGATGAACTTCCTGCTCTCTGATCGCGTCGGTGCGGAGTCCAAGATTCTCTACGAGCGCGACCCGCGTCAGCGCGTCGAGGAAGTCGCCCCGTGGCTCACCACCGACTCGAAGACCTACCCGGCCGTCATCGACGGCCGTATCAAGTGGATCGTCGACGGCTACACCACGCTGTCCAACCTGCCGTACTCCCAGCGCACCTCGCTCGCGGATGAGACGCAGGACGCGCTCAGCCCCGACGGCACGACGCAGCGCCTCATCAACGACCAGGTGGGCTACATTCGCAACTCCGTGAAGGCCACCGTCGACGCGTATGACGGCTCGGTCTCCCTCTACGAGTTCGATACCGAAGACCCCGTCCTCAAGGCTTGGGAGGGCGTCTTCCCGGGCGTTGTGAAGCCGAACTCTGAGATCTCTGAGGAGCTGCGCGACCACCTGCGCTACCCGGAGGACATGTTCAAGGTCCAGCGCAACCTGCTGGCCCGCTACCACGTCTCCGATCCGGGCGTCTTCTTCAACAACGACGCGTTCTGGTCCGTCCCGCAGGATCCCAATGCCGCCGAGGGCACCAACGCGCTGTCTCAGCCGCCGTACTACGTCATGGCCGCTGATCCGGAGACGAAGAAGCCGAGCTTCCAGCTCATCACCACCTTCCGTGGCTTGAAGCGTGAGTTCCTCTCCGCCCACATGTCCGCGTCCTCGGACCCGGACAATTACGGCAAGATCACCGTCCGCGTCCTGCCCACGGACACGCAGACGCTTGGCCCCAAGCAGGCCCAGGACGCCATGATGTCCTCGGACCAGGTCGCCCGCGACCGCTCGCTATGGGAGTCCACGAACCAGCTGCAGAACGGCAACCTGCTTGCCCTCCCCGTCGGCGACGGCGAGCTGCTCTATCTCGAGCCCATCTACTCCAAGCGTAAGAACCAGGAATCCGCGTTCCCCAAGCTCCTGCGCGTGCTCGTGTCCTACAAGGGCTCCATTGGTTACGCGCCCACCATCTCTGAGGCGCTCAGCCAGGTGGGCATCGACCCGAAGGCTGCTCAGGACATCGAGGAGATCGACGGCGACACCGGTTCCACCGACGCTCAGCCTTCCGATGCCCCCACCTCCGGCGATGCCGACAAGGCAATCACCCCCTCGGCTCCGGCGTCCGCGCCGGCGAGCTCCAACGAGGGTGAGGCCATCAACGCCATCAACGACGCGCTCAAGGGCATCGAGGACGCCCGCGACGGCTCCCACGAGGAGTACGGCAAGGCTCTCGACAAACTCGACAAGGCGGTCAAGGAGTACCAGAACCTCAACAAGTAAGCGCTACCCCGCGTGAAACCATCGCCAGGGTTCCCTTTTATACGGGATGCCCTGGCGATTTTGTCTAGTCGGAGACGGTATGTATAGTTACAGGGGTCGCCACGGAGGGCGCAAGCCTTCCAGTCGATAGTGAAACTCTTTGTTTCACGCGTCGCGGGGTGGAGCAGCTCGGTAGCTCGCTGGGCTCATAACCCAGAGGTCGTAGGTTCGAATCCTGCCCCCGCTACCAACTTCCAAGCCCCTACCAGGAGAAACACTGGTAGGGGCTTTAGTTATTTCTCTTAAGGCGCACGTCCTGGGACTCAAATCGGGACTTTAGCGATGGCATTTTGTCACTTAAGCCGGTTTGGAAGTGATGGGGTTAAGTGACAATTTTCGATTTTGTGACCT
>NZ_KV796402.1:0-983 GCF_001809185.1 Corynebacterium sp. HMSC072G08 | reverse complement strand
CGATATTCTGCGCAAGGCCGCGAAATATTTTGCCGAAGAGACACGCTGGTGATCCGCTTCCAGTTTGTCTATGACCACCGAACCGAGTATTCGGTCAAGCGGATGTGCCATGTGTTAAAGCTCAATCGCTCCTCGTTTTATAAATGGGTCAACACCCGCGAAAATCGCAGGTTAAAGATGTATTCCGATGCCCTTATTGGTGCAAGAATCAAGGCCATCTTCGATGATGAGAACGGGCTTTATGGTGCTAAACGCATCGCTGCAAGCCTCAACGACGATACGGACTTCGGCCCGATCAACCATAAGAAGGTCGCACGCATCATGAAATCCATGGGGCTAAAAGGCTTTAGCAAACGGCGTCGATGCATCACCACTAGGCGTAAGCCTGGTCACCGTGTCATGCCAGATTTAGTAGGCCGTACATTCACCGCTGACGAGCCGAACCGTGTGTATGTCGGCGACATTACCTACCTGCCGTGTAAGGGCGGTAAGAACATGTACCTTGCCACGGTCATTGACACCTATTCACGAAAACTTGCAGGTTATGCACTCGCAGACCACATGCGTGTCTCACTGGTCATCGAGGCTTTGTCCCATGCCAGCACAGTCCGCGGAAGCCTTGACGGGGCTATTTTCCATTCTGATCATGGAAGTGTGTACACCTCACAGGCGTTTAGGGACCACTGCGCCCAACTTGGTGTGCGCCAATCCATGGGCGCGGTGGGAACTAGTGCCGATAATGCCCTGGCAGAGTCATTTAACGCCACCTTAAAACGTGAAGTGCTACGTGATCGGAAAGTCTTTGATAATCCCATTATCTGCCGGCAGGAAGTCTTCCGATGGTGCATGCGCTACAACACACGCAGACGACACTCCTGGTGCAACCTTCTAGCCCCCGATGACTTCGAAGCACTCACATCAGCTACACTGACCCAAGCAGCATAGCTAACCCCCGACGTGTCTACTTTCCAGGGGTCAGGCCC
>NZ_KV796401.1:0-84970 GCF_001809185.1 Corynebacterium sp. HMSC072G08 | reverse complement strand
AGAATCAGACACGCTTTCTGCTACTTAGCCCCACAAAAACGAGCACACCCCAGTCGCCGAAGCGACTGGGGGTGGTACCGGATGCGGTCCAGAAAGCCTAACCCAGAAGGCGCGGCACGACCTTGCCGGTGGGGTTGCGCGGCAGGCGGTCCAAGAAGTGGACGTCACGCGGGACGGAATGTGACGCCAGGTTCTCCTCGACGAATTCGCGGATGGCGTCTTCGGTGAGTGCCTCGCCCAGCTTGTCCTTCGTGCGGACAACCCAGACTGCCACGCGCTTGAACAGGTCCTCGTCATCGACGCCACCGGAGTAGACCTCATGGACGCCTGGCATGGACTCCAGCACCTCGGAGACGGACTCCGGGTGGACGTTCTCGCCGCCCACGATGATCATGTTGTCGGCGCGACCCACGACGTGGAGGTAACCCTCCTCGTCGATGTAGCCCAAGTCGCCGATGGACACGAGACCCTGCACGCGTTTGACCTCCATGCCGGGCTTCGTGTAGCCCGTGAGCGTCATGGAGTTATGTAGGTAGATCTCGCCTTCCTCGCCGCGCGGCAGCTCGTTGCCATCCTTGTCGAGGATCTTCAGACGTGTGCCCGTGGCGACGGAACCCGCGAGCGTCGGATCCGAGGCAACCTGCTCGGCATTCGCGGCTGCGGCGAGCGTGAGCTCCGTCGAGCCATAGATGTTGGCGAGGATGGGGCCGAAGCGATCGATGGTTTCCTCGACGAGGGTTGGCGTGAGCGCGTGGCCGGAAGAGCAGATAAAGCGCAGAGAGGACGTGTCATACGTGCCCTCAGGATCGGCCTCGACCATGCGGCGGTAGAACACAGGCGAAGAAATGAGGCCGTCCAACTGGTAGCGCTGGATGTCATCGAGGCACTGGACGGGGTCGAAGACGCGGTGCGTCACGATGGTGTTGCGTGCGCCCAGCGCAATGTTGAGGCATGCCCAGCCCCACGTGTGGAAGATCGACGCGGTGAGTTGAATCTTTTGGTCGGCGCGCCACGGCACGTTGCCCATGACGGTGCTGAGCACGAACGGGAACTTCGGCTCGGGGCGGATGATGCCCTTGGGGATGCCCGTCGTGCCGGACGACATGAGCACGATATCGCCGTGCTTAGGGAACGCCGGCAGCTTCTCGTCGGCAACGAGCTCCGGGCGGCGGACAATGGAGTCCAGCGTTGTCAGGCCATGGTCGGCTGCGCCGTCGCCCTCGTGGGCGACGATGAGCTCGAGGTCGTGGCTGTAGTTCTTCGGCACGCGCGGCAAGAACTCATCGTCGACGACGAGCACATTGATGCGGTTTTCTTCCATGGAGCCCAGCAGCTGCTCTGCAGAGGAGCCGATGTTGAGCAGGTAGATGGTGGCACCTGCGTAGCCCTTTGCACCAAGCGGCGTGATGATGCCGCGGCCGTTGCGCGCCATGACGCCGAGGCGGATGTCATCGCCGTGGTGGTGACGCAGGTGACGCGCAAACGTGCGTGCCTCGTTGCGGAGCTGACGGTAGGTCAAAGCACCGTCATCATCAATGAGAGCAATACGCTCGGGGCACGTGAGGTAGCCCTGCTCGAGCTCGCGTGCGGTGGTGAACCTGTAACGGGCAAGAACTCCCGGCAGCGATGCCATGGCGCGCGGTCCGCCCTCGGGGCTGACGATGCCGCTGCTGACGAGGGTCTTCGCTAAAGCGCCGAAAGCCTTCGCATAGAACGGCACGCTAGAGAGCGAGAGGGTCATGAGGGATCATCCTTTAATTAAAGTTACGGGTGTCAATCAGGGTATATCTAACTATCGCCGTAGGCATAAGCACCGTTGCATTCACCAGATGGAGTGTTGCGCACGTTACTCGTGTGACAATATAGTGTAGTTTTGTTTCGGAACATAGCCGTCCCAGTACCTAGCAGGGAAGTAACTCATGCTCTTTACCAAGAAATCGTTGAAGAAGTCTCTCACGGCGACGCTTGCCGGAGTCCTCGCGACTGTCTCACTCGGTGTTGCTGCCCCGCAGGCCGTCGCCCAGGAGCGCAACCTCGTTGCGTTCGGTGACTCCGTCCTTGCGGATCCGCGCGCCGATGTCTACCTGGGTGCCAAGATGAGCTCCACTAGCCCCCTTGGCACGAATTGCCCGCAGTCCTTTAACTTTGCCAAGCGCGCGGGCGCGAAGCTTGGCCTCCCTGTCCGTGACTTCTCCTGCTCTGGTGCTGTGTCGATGGCCCCGGGCCCGCAGATGTCCACGCAGGTCGACGAAGCCATCCGCACCGGTGCCCTCACTGGCGCCACCTCGCGCGTGATCTACGCGACCGGCTTCAACGACACGTACAACAATCGCTCGTTGAGTATGCAGGATATTCGTAACCGCTGGGTGGCCTACAACGCGCCCATCGTCAATCGTATCCGTGCTGCCGCCCCGAACGCACGCATTCAGATTGTCGGCTACCCGACGATTGGCTCTGGCGACCGTTACTGCTTGTTCCACGTCAACGGTGGCGTCCTTGACGCTACTGCGCTGCCCGAGGTGCGTTCCTGGGAGGACAAGGCTCAGTGGATGCAGGTGGATCTTGCCGCAGCTACGCGCACGGAGTTCCTCGACCTGAAGCCTTCTACGCGTAACAACGGCATGTGCGCCGGCGATAACAACCGCATGTGGGCAGGCCTCATTGATTTCAGCGGTGGCCCGGGCAACCTGCCCATCCACATCAATGCTCGCGGACACGAGCATGTAGCTAACGTCGTCGCTGCGTCTTAAAGACAGGCCTTAAAGAAGGCCACAGCAACATCGCTCAAGGCGGACACCACGTGTGTCCGCCTTGTGTACGTTTGCGGAGTGTTTACCCTATGGCTGTACTAGGGAACCCTATCGGTCGAAGGAAAATGACCACTGGTGGGCTGGGCGCGTTGCGTGGTTAGTCGTCCCGTGCGGAGGCGAGGAGATAGTCCCCGTAGCCGGACTTCTGGAGGGGTGCGGCTAGGGCAGCGAGGGTTTTGCGAGAGATAAAGCCTTCCCGGAATGCGGCGACCTCGGGTGAGCCGATGATGGTGCCGGTGCGCTTTTGGAGGACCTCGACGTAGGACGCGGCCTCACTCATGGAGTCGATGGTGCCGGTGTCGAGCCACACGTCGCCGCGCTGCATGGTTTGGACGTGCAGGCGGCCACGGCGGAGGTATTCCTCATTAATGGCGGTGATTTCGAGCTCCCCGCGGGCACTGGGTGTGATGGAACGGGCGATATCGACAACGGAGTTGTCATAGAAATAGAGTCCCACCACCGCGTAATTGGACTTGGGTGCTGCGGGCTTCTCCTCGATGGACAGAGCGTTGCCCTCGGCATCGAACTCCACGACGCCGTAGCGCTGGGGATCAGAGACCTCGTAGGCGAAGATGGTGCCGCCGTCGGGGTGTTGGCAGTGCGTGAGCGCGGAGGAGAAGCCGTGTCCGTCAAAGATATTGTCGCCGAGGACGAGGGCGACGTCGTCGTCACCGATGAAGTCCTCGCCGATGAGGAAAGCCTGGGCGAGACCTTCGGGGCGGGGCTGGACGGCATAGTCAAGCATGAGGCCCCACTGTGAGCCGTCGCCGAGGAGACGTTGGAACGCGGCCTGGTCTTCGGGCGTGGTGATGATGAGGATCTCGCGGATGCCGGCTTGGATGAGCGTGGTGAGCGGGTAGTAGACCATCGGCTTGTCGTAGATGGGCATGAGCTGCTTCGAGATGCCCTTGGTGATGGGGTAGAGCCGCGTGCCAGACCCGCCGGCGAGGATGATTCCCTTCATGGGGTTTAGCTTATCCCACGCGTCGCGTCGCACGGCGCGGCACGGGTTCGAGACGAAAACGATTTTCAGCATGTGACCTGGGCCATCAGTAGAGTGGGCCACATGAGTGAAACTGTACAAGGAGTCATCGCCCGTTCGAAGGGCGCCGAAGTTGAAACCGTCTCTGTCGTTATCCCGGACCCAGGCGCCAACGACGTTATTGTCAAGATCCAGACCTGCGGCGTCTGTCATACGGACTTGGCGTACCGCGACGGCGATATCGAGGACGCGTTCCCGTTCCTGCTCGGCCATGAAGCCGCGGGCATCGTGGAGCGCGTGGGCGACGCGGTAACCCACGTCGAGGTCGGCGATTTCGTTGTCCTCAACTGGCGTGCGGTGTGTGGCGAGTGCCGTGCATGCAAGAAGGGTGAGCCGAAGTACTGCTTTAATACCCATAACGCGTCGAAGAAGATGACGCTCGAAGACGGCACGGAGCTCACCCCGGCGCTGGGAATTGGTGCCTTTGCGGAGAAGACCCTCGTTCACGAGGGGCAGTGCACCAAGGTCGACCCGAGCGCTGACCCGGCCGCGGTAGGCCTGCTTGGCTGCGGCATCATGGCGGGTCTCGGCGCTGCCGTGAACACCGGCGATGTGCAGCTCGGCGAGTCCGTCGCGGTCTTCGGCTGCGGCGGCGTGGGCACGGCCGCGGTGGCCGGTGCGCACCTCGCGGGCGCGGCGAAGATCATCGCGGTGGACCTTGATGACGAAAAGCTCGCCACCGCGAAGGAATTCGGCGCGACCCACACCATCAATTCCAAGGGCAAGTCGGAGCAAGAAGTTATCGATGCCGTCCGTGAGCTCACCGATGGCTTCGGCACCGACGTCGCCATTGACGCGGTGGGCATTCAGCCCACCTGGCGCCAGGCATTTTATTCGCGTGACTTCGCAGGACGCCTCGTTATGGTGGGCGTACCGAACCTCACCGACCATATCGATATCCCGGCCATCGACGTCTACGGCCGCGGCGGCTCCATCCGCCCGGCGTGGTACGGCGACTGCCTGCCTGAGCGCGATTTCCCGGCCTACACGGCACTGTTCCAGGCGGGTAAGTTCCCGCTGGATAAGTTCGTCTCTGAACGCATTGGTCTCGACGACGTCGAGGAAGGTTTCGCGACGATGAAGGCGGGCAAGGTCCTGCGCTCGGTTGTGGAGCTTTAGGTATCCTGCGGGTAAACGACCCAAACTCAGGAAGAAAGGTAGACCATGAAGATCGATTCCTTTGTTACCTCTGGCAAGTTCCGCCTCGACGGCAACGAGTGGGACGTAGACAATAACGTCTACATCCTGGGCGGCAAGGGTGGCTGCTACATCGTGGACCCGGCTCACAACGCCGAGCGCATCTACGACGAGGTCGGCGACCGCCCCGTGCGTGGGATCCTCCTTACCCACGCCCACAACGACCACTGCGAGCTCGCCCCAGAGATTGCGGAGCATTACGGTGTCGAGGTGTACCTCCACCCGGATGATCATCCCTTGTGGGAAGAATCCAACGGCGACGCGCACTACACGCCGCTCGCGGACAACCAGACCTTCACCATCGACGGTGAGGATGTCGTCGTGTTCCACACTCCGGGTCACTCGCCGGGCTGCGTGGTGCTCTACATCAAGAACGAGAACGCGCTGCTCTCTGGCGACACGCTTTTTAATGGCGGCCCGGGCGCCACGGGGCGCAAGTACTCCGACTTCGACCAGATCGTCGAGTCCCTGCGTAACGTCATTTTCCACCTGCCGCCGGCCACGAAGGTGCTGCCGGGCCACGGGGATCAGACGACCGTCGGCGCGGAGGCCGAGCGCATCGACGAATACGTCGAGCGCGGCTACTAACGCCTCTGATCGTGCGACCGGCGCCGGGCCCGCGACTGCGGTGCTCGGCGCCGGTCGTCTTGTGGGAGGGGCCTACGGACGGAACGCGGCGAGGGGGAACGTCACCGTTCCGTCGTCGAGGGTGAGACACGGGCCGGTGCCCGTGATGACGGCACGGAAGGCGGGGCGGGGCCGTCAACGACGCGCGGCCAATATTCGGCAGAACCGTTCATGATTCTGCAATTGACCGGTTACGATCCCTGCAATGCAAGGATCGTAACCGGTATTTTGCAGAATTAAGGGGGAACTCCGCAGGTCGTTAGTCTTCGGGCAAGAGCGCGAGGTAGAGTGCGAGCGCCGCGCGCCAGTTCATGGGTGTGAAGCCGGTGGCCTCGATTTTGGAGAGGTCGAAGGTCGAGTGGGCCGGGCGCGGGGCCTCGGGGCCGGCAATCTCGGCGTACTGCTCCGTGGAGACCGGCGTGACCTTGGAGGGGTCGTGTCCGAGCCCGATGAAGGTGGCCATGGCCATCTCGTCGCGGCCCACGGCGTCGCCCTCGGAGGACAGGTTGTAAATCCCGTAAGGAGCCGCGTCGGGCCCGACGCGAAGAAGGTGGGGGATTCCCTTCGCCAGGTCCTCCGCGAAGGTCGGACGGCCCTTTTGATCATGGATCACGGCGGGCTCGACGCCGCGCCGCGCGAGGTTCGCCATGGTCTTAATGAAGTTGTTGCCGTCGCCAAAGACCCACGACGTGCGCACAATGTAGTGCTTCGGGCTTGCCGATGCCGCCGCCTCGCCCGCTGCCTTCGACGCGCCGTAGGCAGACAGCGGGGAGGGAATCTCGTCTTCCGTGTGTACCTCGTGGGAGCCGTCGAAGACGTAGTCCGTGGAGACGTGGACGAGCGTGAGATTGTGGTCGGCGGCTACGCGGGCGAGCTTGCCCGGGGCCAGGGCGTTGACGGCCCAGGCGCCCGCGCGGTCGGTCTCCGCGCCGTTGACGTCGTTATACGCCGCACAGTTGATAATGGCGGAGTACTGCTCCCAATCGCGCGCCGCGTACGCGGAGTCATCCGTGATATCGAACTCCGCATGGGTGACGAACTCTGCGTTGGGAAGGAGCGGGCGCAGCGCGCGGCCGAGCTGGCCGTTGGCGCCGGTGACGAGGATGCGGCGTGGGGCCATGGAGGGGGCATCGGCAAGCTGGGGATGGGCGAGGTCTTTCTCGGAGATCTCGGTGGGCTCGAGCGGCCAATCAACCATGTCGAGGTTAACCGCGGCGTAGCGCGCGTCCGGCGACCAGTGCGCGGTGACGAGGTAGGTGTACGCCGTGTCGTCCTCGAGGGCCTGGAAGCCGTTGGCGACGCCGCGCGGGACGAAGACGGCTGTGTCGGGGCCGACCTCGGCGGTGACGAGCTGTCCGTAAGTCTCCGAACCTTCGCGCAGGTCGCACCATGCGCAGAACGCACGACCGGTAGTTACGGAGATGAACTTGTCCCAGGGCTCGGCGTGGAGGCCTCGTGTGGCGCCTTTCTTCGCACTCAGCGAGACGTTGTTTTGCACCGGCTTGAAGTCCGGCAGGCCTGCGGCGACCATCTTCTCGCGCTGCCAGTTCTCTTTGAACCACCCCCGGTTATCGCCGTGGACGTCGAGGCGGACGAGGAGCAGGCCGTCGATGGTGGTGTTCTCGATGTGCATTTACTGTCCTCGCTGTGCATAGGTTGCTTCTGTGGCGTCCTTGGCCGGGCGCCACCACTCTTCATTGTCGCGGTACCACGCGATGGTCTGCTCGAGGCCTGCGCGCAGGTCCGTGAAGCGCGGCCGCCAGCCGAGTTCGCGCTTGAGCTTCGTCGCGTCCATGGCGTAGCGCTGGTCGTGGCCCGGGCGGTCGTTCACGTGCTCGTAGCCGTCAGCGGGATCGAGGCCCATGAGCGTGCAGATGAGCTCGATGACCTGCTTGTTGTTGATATCTGGCTGGTCCGCGCCAATGTTGTAGGTCTCGCCGATTATGCCCTTGTCCAGGATGTCGAGCACCGCCCGGTTGTGGTCGTCCACGTGGATCCAGTCGCGGACCTGCTCGCCGGTGCCGTAGAGCTTCGGCGAGCGCCCGTCCACGATATTGGTGATCTGGCGGGGGATGAACTTCTCGATGTGCTGGTACGGCCCGTAGTTATTCGAGCAGTTGGAAATTGTGGCGCGCAGACCAAAGCTGCGCACCCAGGCGCGCACGAGGTGGTCCGAGCCCGCCTTCGACGCGGAGTAGGGGCTGGACGGCGCATACGGCGTGGCCTCGGTGAACTTGGTGTCCGCGCCGATCTCCAGATCGCCGAAGACCTCGTCTGTGGAAACGTGGTGGAAGCGCACGTCGTGCTTGCGAGCGGCCTCGAGGAGCGTGAACGTGCCTACGAGGTTGGTCTGGATGAACGGGGAGGGGTCCTCGAGCGAGTTGTCGTTGTGGGACTCGGCGGCGAAATGGACGATGACGTCATTCTTCTGCGCCAGTTCATCGACGAGGGTGGCGTCCGCGATGTCGCCGTGGACGAACTCGACCCCCTCCAGCCCGGCGAGGTTCGCGCGGTTGCCCGCGTAGGTGAGCTTGTCGAGGACGGTGACCTTGATCTCGTCACGCGTAGCGTTGACGAGGCGGACGAAGTTGGCGCCGATGAAGCCGGCGCCGCCGGTAACGAGCATGCTGTGCATGGTTGTCCATCCTAGTCGCCACGCGGGGACGCTTCTCTGACCACAGTTGCACAGTTAGACCCGGGCTGTGGTCTCCGCAGCCAGGCGAGGGCAGCGTCGATCCCACAGAGGGCATGACGGATCCCCATCGTGCTCGTCACGTTGTCCACGGAGTTTCAGAACGACACGACGCTCGCGCAGTCCGCGCTCGACGCGCTCGACGGCACGGGGGATGCACGTCGTGGTCACGACGGGTGCCATCGAGCCCAAGCTCGTGCGCCCGAATAGCAATTGCACCATCGTGCGCCTAGGCGACCACGCGAAGATTCTGGGCCACGCGGCGCTGCTCATCGGCCACGGCGGCATGGGTGTTACGCAGAAGGCTCTCATGCGCTCCGTCCCCATGGTCATCGTGCCCATGCGCGCGGGCGCGCCCATGATGGTGGTGACGTAGCCGGTGAGCCAGATGCCCACCTCCGAGTCGTGGCGGCGGATGACGTCGCGGACCTGCTTATTCAGGTTGCGGAGCTTCTGCAGCGTGGATTCGGAACAGAAGTCGAGCGCGCAGGGGATGGTCTCCGCGCCGGCCGAGGGCTCGTTGATGGGGCCGTAGCCGATGATGCCCGGGGTGTCCGCGAAGTAGGCGGCCGTGTGGTCCCACATGTTCACGTAGTGGTCGCGGATGCCCACGCCGTCTGAGGCTGTGCGGTTATTGAAGAAGTTATCGAAGGCACCCTGGATGGCGGGGGAGAACTGTGCGTCGGCCAGGCCCATGTCTGGGTCGTAGAGACCGTTCGTGAACGTCGCCTAGCGCGGGGCGCCCTCGCAGCCTCGGGACTCCGTGTAGAAGTCCCGGTGAGATTCGAGGAAGGCGGAGATGCCGTAGGAGTTACACGTCTCGATGGCGGCCCAGCTCATGCCTCGGCGTACCGAGTTGAATCCCTGCTTGGCGAGGAACGCGGCGGCCATGCCGGAGCCGCTTGCCGATGCCGTCGGTGCGAGGCCGCAGGCAAGCACGACCGAGGCAGCGACGGCGACGGCAGCTTTGGGAAGAGAGAGTAGAGCGTTATTCACCCGTTTAGACTAATAAAACCGGGGGAATTCTCTCAGACCCTTACGCGGGGAAGTGAGGCAGCGCCGTCTCATCGAGCCAGGCCGCGAGCGTCGCGTCGATATCGGCGGGAGTCACACCCGCGTCCTCGGCGACGCTGTGGAGCTCACGGATGAAGTCCTCCGGTGTCACCGTGCCATGCTGGGAGGCTGCGACGTAGGCGCGGACGGCCTGGAAGAAGGGGGCATCGGCAAGCTGGCGGCGCAGTGCGTGGAGGGTGAGCGCCCCGCGCTTATAGACGCGGTCGTCGAACATGGCACGCGTGCCGGGATCGGCAACGAGAATGTCCTCCTTCTTCCGGGCGAGGACGTCGTAGTGGGAACGTGCGGCCTCATGCGCGGTGGGGCCGCCGGAATGCTCGCCCCAGAGCCACTCGGAGTAGCAGGCAAAGCCCTCGTTGAGCCAAATATCGCGCCAGGCGGCAAGGCCTAAGGAATTGCCAAACCACTGGTGGGAGAGCTCGTGGGCGATGAGTCGCTCGTAGCTGCCGTTCGTGTGGTTGGCGCCGAAGATGGACAGGCCCTGGGCCTCCAACGGGATCTCGAGCTCGTCCTCGGTGACGACGACCTGGTAATCGTTGAAGGGATAGTCGCCGTAAGTCTGCGCAAAGAAGTCGAGCATCTCCTGCTGCTGCGCGAAGGCCTCGCGGACCTGAGACTGGAGATCTGCCGGGGTCCAGGCGCGGGTATCCGGCCCAAGCTTCATCTCGGTGAACTCGCCCACCATGACCGTGGCGAGGTACGTCGCCATGGGGTGTGCGGTCCGGTAATGCCAGCGCGTCATAGATCCGAAGCGCTTGCGGGAGACGAGCTTGCCATTGCTCACGACGGTAAACGGGGAGTCCGCCGTGATGATGATGTCGTAGGGCGCTTTCGCGCTGGGCGTGTCATCGCACGGGAACCAGCTGGGCGCGCCGCACGGCTGACTCGCCACGAGGGAGCCGGACTCCGTCTCCTCCCAGCCGATCTCGCCCCATGCTGTGCGCAGCGGGCGCGGGGTACCGCCGTAGCGAATCACAAGATCGAGCTCCGCTCCGGCGGCGAGCTCATCGCCGAAGGAGACACGCAGCTTGCCGTTCGACTGGCGGAACTTCGCGACGTGCGCACCCTTCGCGCTGACGCGCCGGGCGACCATCGCTCCTGCGAGATCTACGGTGAGCTTGTCCAGCGGCTCGTCGCCGACGCGCAGGTGTAACGTGGCCTCGCCTTGGAGACGATTGGGCTCGACGTTATAGGTGAGATCGAGGTGATAATGCTCGACGGTAAAACCCAGGTTGTACTCGACAGAAGTGTACGGATCGCGGGCAGATTCCTTGTGAAAAACGCCCGCGCGGGCGAGAGAGTCAAGCGTTGTCATAATGCTTGAAACTCTACCGCCCGCGGAGTGCCGACTGTGAGTCGGTGGAGGCTACGCCGGATTTACTTGGCGTAGAACGCGCGCCAGAAGGTGCCCCAGGACGCCTCGAGGTCCTGGCGCCAGCCCGGCCAGGAGTGCGTGCCGGTGGTGCGGAAGTTGTAGTCCGCGCCGATGCCGGACTTGTCCAGCTTGGCCTTGAGGTTGTGCGTGCAGTGGTTGACGGCGGCCTCGATGACGCCACCCTCGACGACGAGCTGGGTGACACCGGCAGCGACGATGGCCGGGTTCATGCCCTGCTTGAGGTAGTACTCCGGAAGGTCAGTCTCGGACGCCAGGCCGGAGGACGCGGAGATGTAGAGCTCCGAACCGCGCAGCTTCTCAGCGTTGAGGAACGCGTCGTTGTAGCGGTTGTAGTCCCCGCCGCGCGGGCCCCACATCTGCTCCGGCTGGCCGCCGCCACGGTTGACGGTGAGGCGCAGGAACTCGTACTGCATGGGCGCGGAGGTCTGCGCGCAGCCAGCGTAGGAGCCGACGGCGTCGTAGAAGCCCTGGTTGTGCTCGGCGAGCAGCAGCGCGGAGGTCGCGGACATAGACATGCCGGCAATCGCGCGCTTGTTATTGGCCTCCAGGCGCTGCTCGAGCGGTCCCGGCAGCTCCTTGGTGAGGAAGGTCTCCCACTTCTGCGGTCCGTTCAAGTACTTGCCGTTCGGGTCCTGGGCCCAGTCCGTGTAGTAGGAGAACGCGCCAGCCTGCGGGATGACGACGTTGACCTTCTTATCGGCGTAGAAGTCCACGACCTGGGACAGGGTGGCCCAGTCAGAGTTCTGCTCGGCGCCACCGGCACCGTTGAGCAGGTAGATGGTCGGGCGGTTCGCCTCACCCGCCGGGATGACGGCGAGCGGGATGGCGCGGCCGTTCATGGCCGGCGAGGTGGCCTGCAGCTTGAGCACGCGCGGGTCGTTGCCGAACTTCTTAAACCACGCTTGGCCGGCGACGGCGTCGGTGACCTGAAGATCGCCCACCTGCGAGACCGGGGTGGCACCGGCGACCTGCTGCGGCGTGAGAACCGCAGCGTTCGCCGGGACGAGAGTGGCGGTAACCAGCGTGGCGGCCACAGACGTTGCCGCGAGGAAGGACGTAAAGCGCTTCATGAGGGTCAATATTCCTTGCAGTGAGAGGTTTAGTTGGTCGCGGCGAGATCGTCAGCGGTGTCGGTGCGGGCAGCGGCCTCGTCGGTCAGAGCGTCGGCTGCGGTGTCGGTGCCGTTGGTGAGGGCGTCTGCGGCGGCCGCGGCAGCGTCGGTGACGTTGTTGAGCGCGCCGGTGTTGCGCTCGGCAGCGTTGGCTTCGTTCTCTTCCTCAGCGGTCGGCGAGAGCTTTTCGACGGTCTCGGCGTTGGCAGCCTGCGGGGCGGCAGAGCGGTCTTCCGATGCCTCCGGAGTTGCGGTCGGCACCTCGGTGGACGCATCTTGGCCGAACGCGGCAGCGTAGGTCGGCCAGGACTTCCAGATATCTTCCTTCCAACCCGGCCAGGAGTGGGTGCCGGTTGCACGGAAGTTCCAGTCAGCGTCGATGCCCTCGCGGTCCATCTTGCGCTTGAGCTGGGTGGTGCAGTCGAACATTGCGGCCTCGATGGCGCCGCCTTCGACGACGAGCGTGGACGAGGACTTGAATGCGGAGGACAGGTCGCCGCCGTTTTTCTCCGCGATCGAGGACAGGTTTTCGTGTTCGCCCGGCAGGCCGGTCGAAGCGGAGACGTAGGTGTGCGTGCCCTTCAGGTTGTTGGAGTTGATGAGCGCGTCGTTGAAGCGGTTGTACTCCCCACCGCGCGGGCCCCACATCTGCTCCGGCGTTGCGTTATTGGCGCGGTTGACGGTGAGACCAACGTAGAAGTTCGTCATCGGCGTGGAGGTCGCGGCGCAACCGGAGTAGGAACCGACGGCGTTGTAGAAGCCCGGGTTGTGCTCGGCGAGGAGCAGCGAGGACGTCGCGGACATGGACATGCCGGCGATGGCGCGCTGGCCGTTGCCGTTGATGTTGGCGTTCACGGTTGCGCCGTCAGTGGCGGTGGACTGATCCTCCGGAGCATCCTTGGCCAGCTCGCCCTCGAGCGGTCCCGGCAGCTCCTTGGTGAGGAAGGTTTCCCAGCGCTGCGGGCCAGGCAGGTACGTGCGGTCCTCTACCGTGTCCGTGGGGTGCGGCGAGTTGTACCAGTCCGTGTAGTAGGAGAAGGCGCCGGCCTCGACCACGACGACGTTGACGTTCTTCGACGTGTAGAAGTCGATGAGGTTGGTCTTACCCTTCTCGCCGTTGGTCATGTAGAGCCAGTCCATACCTTGCTCTGCGCCGCCAGCGCCGTTGAGCAGGTAGATGGTCGGGCGTGCTGCATCGAAGTTGCCGGTCGGCGTGATGACGGCGAGCGGGACCTCGCGGTTGTTCATGGACGGCGAGGTGGCCGTCATGAACTTGACCTTGCCCTTTGAGTTGTTGACGTCAGAAAGCCAGCGCCACTTCTCGTTCTTCGAGGTGACCGTCATCTTGATTTTGCCATCGGCGCCGCGGACGTAGCTGTTGCCGTCCTTGGTGATAAGGCCCTTCTCTGCCATGAACGGCAGGACGTCGTCGTACTGCTTGATGACGGAGAGCTGAGAGCGGTCGACCTGGTCCAAGCTGTCGACGTTCCAGCGGCTAGCAGCGGAGGCGGCCTTCTCGTTCGGGGCCATCTTGTCGTCGGCCTGGGCAAGGGGAGCAGCGGCAAGGCCGAGGGTGAGCGCGACCGCGGCGGAGGTCGTGGTGAGAGTCCTCAAGAACTTCATGTGGTGGCTTCCTGTGTATGTCCTGGCGCGTCCGTGTGGCGCTGGTGGGCGACCTTGACGGGCACGTAGAGATCCATGTGCATCTTCTTGAAACATCGTTGTCTATCCGTCCATCGTTATCAAGCCTTTATGAAATCTCAGGCGCGACCGGGCTTGACGGGGGTGGTGCGCCTGATGGTGGAGCGACGAGATCTGGTGGGCGAGGAGACGTATGGGCTGGCGGCGACCTGGTTGGTGCCGCAGTCCACGCGATTGTGACAAGAGTTTAACAGGTAAAAATTGTTACCCCTGGTACTGAAGTGGCGTTTGTGTCATAATTTCAGGGACCATTTGTGGGTGACATCGCCGTGGCGCGTTCGCGCCAGGAGGTAACGCCCGCGCTGGCGGTAGTGACAAATAAAGATAGAGACCCCGTGTTGCGCGAGGCCGCGTCGCTCTATGTCGGCGAAGAACACCTGACCTTCCAAAGGAAATTTCATCATGTCTTTTGACAGCATCATTCTGGCTATCAACAACGCTCTCGGCCCGTTCGTCCACATGGGCTCCTCCAACCTTTCTATGGCGCTGCTCGACTTCGGCCTCATCTAATTCGGTTTCAGCGCCTGGGGGCTTGAATCCCCGTTTCCGCGCGTCGCGTGCCCCCGTTTCGAGGGGTGGCGACGCGCGTTTGTTGTCTCTTGGTGGTGCCTGTGCGCGGGGACGCGGCGCGGGAGGGGGCGCGTTTGGGGGAAGAAAAGACAAAAGGGGGAGAGGGTAAGTATCCTGTAGTGCGTGACTAATGAACATTATGACGTTGTAGTACTCGGCGCGGGCCCTGGTGGCTACGTTGCCGCCATCCGCGCAGCACAGCTGGGCAAGAAGGTTGCCGTTATCGAGAAGCAGTACTGGGGCGGAGTCTGCCTCAACGTGGGCTGCATCCCGTCCAAGGCGCTGCTCAAGAACGCTGAGGTTGCCCACACCTTCAACTTTGAGGCCAAGGACTTTGGTATCTCGGGTGAGGTGTCCTTCGACTACGGTGTGGCGCACAAGCGCTCCCGCAAGGTTTCTGCAGGCATCGTCAAGGGCGTGCACTTCCTCATGCGCAAGAACAAGATCCAGGAGATTAACGGTCTGGGCTCGTTCAAGGACGCACACACCATCGAGATCACCGAGGGTGACGACAAGGGCAAGACCGTCACGTTCGACGACTGCATTATCGCCACTGGCTCCGTCGTCCGCTCCCTGCCGGGCGTGGAAATCGGCGGCAACATCGTGTCCTTCGAGGAGCAGATCCTCAAGGAAGAGGCTCCGAAGTCCATGGTTATCGTGGGTGCCGGCGCGATCGGCATGGAGTTCGCCTACGTCTTGGCTAACTACGGTGTGGACGTCACCATCGTCGAATTCATGGACCGCGTCCTGCCGAATGAGGACAAGGACGTCTCCAAGGAGATCGCCAAACAGTACAAGAAGCTGGGCGTTAAGCTGCTCACCGGCTACAAGACCACGTCCATCACGGACAACGGCTCCGACGTTACCGTCGAGGTCGAGTCCAAGGACGGCTCCAAGACGGACTCGCTTACCGTTGAGCGTTGCATGGTCTCCATCGGTTTTGCCCCGCGCGTTGAGGGCTTTGGCTTGGAGAACACTGGCGTCAAGCTCACCGAGCGCGGTGCCATTGAGATCGACGACTACATGCGCACGAACGTCGAGCACATCTACGCTATCGGCGACGTCACGGCCAAGCTGCAGCTGGCACACGTGGCTGAGGCGCAGGGTGTCATCGCCGCCGAGGTTATCGCTGGCGCGGAGACCCAGATCCTGGGCGATTACATGAACCTGCCGCGCGCGACCTTCTGCAACCCGCAGGTCGCCTCCTTCGGCTACACCGAAGAAGCCGCTCGCGAGAAGTTCCCGGACCGCGAGATCAAGGTCGCTACCTTCCCGTTCTCCGCAAACGGCAAGGCTGCCGGTCTCAACGAGACCGCAGGCTTCGTCAAGCTCATTGCTGATGGCGAGTACGGCGAGCTCATCGGTGGACACATGGTCGGCGCCAACGTCTCCGAGCTGCTTCCGGAGCTCACCCTGGCACAGCGCTTCGACCTCACGGCTGAGGAAATCGGACGCAACGTCCACACCCACCCGACGCTGTCTGAGGCTATGAAGGAAGCTGCCGAGGGCATCGGCGGCCACATGATCAACCTCTAAACTGCGCACGCAGAACAAAAGGCCCTTCCGGGTAGTTTATCTGAACTACCCGGAAGGGCCTTATCTCTGCGCGGGGACTGGCGCCGCGGGGGATGCCGTCCGGGGTGCGGCGAATCGATCAAGGGGAGTGGAGTGGGAGGGCGCGTGAGCCTGGAAGCGCGCTAGTACGGGGCGATGGTGGAGGAGTGCGCGTCGATGTCGAGCGACTCGTTGATGGCGGGGAAGGCGCGCTGGGCGCAATTGGTGCGCGGGCACGTGCGACATCCGGCGCCGATGGGCGTTGCGGCGGCATCGGAAAGCTCCAGCCCCGCGGCGTAGACCGTGCGATCTGCATGGCGGGACTCGCAGCCGAGGCCAATGGCGAAGAGCTTATTGGTGTCGCTGAAGCGGCCCTGGTGGTGGCGGACGGCGCGAGCGACCCAGAGGTAGTTGCGACCGTCGGGCATCTGAGCGAGCTGGCGGACGATGACCTCAGGCTGGGCGAAGGACTCGTAGACGCACCAGAGCGGGCAGGTGCCGCCCGAGTTGGCGAAGTGCACGCCAGTTGCGGACTGGCGCTTGGACATATTGCCGGCGCGGTCGACGCGAACGAAGGTAAAGGGGATTCCTCGCTTATTGGGACGCTGCAACGTGGAGAGACGGGAGGCGACCGTTTCATAGCCCACGCCGAAGACTTGGCAGAGGTACTCGATGTCGTAGCCGGCTGTCTCAGCCTGGGAATGCATGAGGCCGTAGGGCAGGAGAGTGGCGGCCGCGAAGTAACTGGCGACGCCACGCTTGGCAAGATTCACGGAGGCCTCGGATGTGAAGGGCTCGTGCGACACGAGCTGCGAGATATCCGAGCCGGCCTCGAGGTAGCTGAGCTCCGCGGCCATGCGGAAAGCGCGCTGTCCGGTGCTCAGCCGCGCGGCGAGCTCGAGCGTGCCGGTCTCCGGGTTGAAGCGGTGGAGCGTATCGCCGAGGTTGGGCTGTGTGCGGATCTCAATATTGTGTTTCTCGCGCAGGCGCGTGGCAATGGCCGCCTCGGTGTCGCGGATTCCGAATTCTGCAATGTTCAGGTCGTGGGCGAGACGCTCGGCCTGGTGGTCGAGATCGTCGAGATAGTTCTGCCGGGCATAGAAGAAATCGCGGACCTCGTCATGTGGCATGGACAGCGTTTGCGCACCGGGGCCACTGCGCCGCGTGTCCGTGACCAGCGTGAGCTTGTCGCGTATGGTGCGGTAACGGCGGTGGACGTCGACGAGCGTGCGTGCGACGGACGGGTGGTTATAGACGAGTTCCGACAGTTCCTGAAGCTCGACCGGCGAGGGGGAGATCTCCTGGTCCTGGATAACGTCCTGGATTTCGGCGAGGAGACGGGAATCATCGTCGCGGGAGAAGAACGTGGCGTCGACGCCGAAGACCTCCGTGATCTTCATGAGGACCGGCACGGTGAGTGGACGGACATCATGCTCGATCTGGTTGACGTAGCTGGCGGACAGGCCGAGCGTCGATGCGAGCGAGGCCTGGGAAAGATCGCGTTCGCGGCGGAGCTGGCGGAGGCGGGAGCCGACGTAGGTCTTGGACATGTGAGCTAGGTTACCTGGAACCCCGTGAACGATCCGCAAAATTTGCAAAACTGCTGTGAAGCAAGTTTGCGAGCCGGACATTCGGGGTTGGATCGTGCGAAAGTTTGATACCTAAAGGGGGAAGACTTTCACGTTTCGCTAATCGGGTGAGGAAAGTCACATCAGTGCACGTAAATACGCAACACAACCGTTTCGTAAATCTAAGTCCCCAAGCGTGTTGCGAGTTTTAACATCTGTGACTTAGGCGATCCATGCCTAATGTATTTAATACGGAAATGGGCATGCGCCGGGATCGCTCATTCTTGACTCAAAATCGAATAGTAACCAGCAGTTAAGCGGGTTAATCTAAGGGGCGACTATGGAGGTGTCATGACTGTAAGAAATCCTGACCGTGAGGCTCTCGCTCACGGCCGCATCACTAATGAAACTGTGCGTACCAAGCCGGGCGTTCCGAGCTGGGTACTCAAGCTGACCATGGCCATCACTGGCCTCATCTTTGCGCTTTTCGTTGTCGGTCACATGGCCGGCAACCTCAAGCTCTACTTGCCGAACCACGACGGCGCCCCGGCGCTCGACGTCTACGGCGAGTACCTGCGCTCCCTGGGTGAGCCGCTGCTCCCGCACGGCGCGTTCCTGTGGATGTTCCGTATTGTGCTGCTCGCCTGCCTGGTGGGCCACGTCTATGGCGCATTCGCTCTTACCGCCCGGTCCAAGCAGTCGCGCGGCAAGTTCAAGCGCACGAATCTCATGGGTGGCCTGGATTCCTTCGCCACGAAGACCATGATCGTCACCGGCGTTGTCCTGCTGCTTTTCGTCATCTTCCACCTGCTGGACCTGACCATTGGCGCAGCCCCGGTCGCATCCGCGGCCTTCGAGCACGGCGCCGTGAAGGCTAACATGCTGGCAACGTTTAGCCGCTGGCCCGTGACCATCGTCTATGTCATCGCGATGTGCTGCCTGTTCCTGCACCTGACCCACGGCATCCGCCTTGCTGCGTCTGACCTGGGTATCACCGGCCGTAAGTGGCGCCAGACCTTCCTGGTTCTGGCCTACATCATCCCGGCGGTCGTCTGCTTGGGCAACATCATCATGCCGCTGTCCGTCGCCTTTGGCTGGGTCTCTTAAAGGAGCGTTGTAAACCCATGACTACTACTGAATTGAAGCGCGAGCACCCGAAGTTCACGCACCCGCAGTCCATCGTTCCGGGCGTGACCGCAGGCACCATTCTGGAATCTCACGAGCCGCACGGCGTGCCGATGCGCGACATGTGGGACCACCAGAAGGACCACATGCAGCTGGTCTCCCCGCTCAACCGCCGCAAGTTTGAGATCCTCGTCGTCGGTACCGGCCTGTCCGCTGGTGCTGCCGCCGCTGCCCTCGGCGAGCTGGGCTACAACGTGAAGGTCTTCACCTACCACGACTCCCCGCGCCGTGCGCACTCCATTGCCGCCCAGGGTGGCGTGAACTCCTCGCGTCACAAGAAGGTCGACAATGACTCCGCGTACCGCCACACCAAGGACACCGTCAAGGGCGGCGACTACCGTTGCCGCGAGTCCGACTGCTGGCGCCTGGCCTACGAGTCCGTGCGCGTCATCGACCACATGAACGCTATTGGCGCTCCGTTCGCTCGTGAGTACGGCGGAACCCTCGCTACCCGTTCCTTCGGTGGTGTTCAGGTCTCTCGTACCTACTACACCCGTGGCCAAACGGGTCAGCAGCTGCAGCTGTCCACGACCTCGGCGCTCTACCGTCAGATCGGTCTGGGCAACGTGGAGCTCTTCGCGCACCACGACATGCAGGACATCATCACCTACAACGACGGTGGTAAGAAGCGCGTGGGCGGCATTGTCACCCGCAACCTGATTACGGGTGAGCTCAAGACCTTCACCGGTCACTCCGTCATCCTGGGCACTGGTGGTTACGGCAACGTCTACCACATGTCCACGCTGGCTAAGAACTCCAACGCAGGCGCCATCATGCGTGCCTACGAGCAGGGCGCGTACTTCGCATCTCCGGCGTTCATCCAGTTCCACCCGACGGGCCTGCCGGTCAACTCCGAGTGGCAGTCCAAGACGATCCTCATGTCTGAGTCTCTCCGTAACGACGGTCGCATTTGGTCGCCGGTGAAGGAAGGCGACGACCGCCCGGCCAACGAGATTCCGGAAGAGGAGCGCGACTACTTCCTCGAGCGTCGCTACCCGGCCTTCGGTAACCTCGTCCCGCGTGACGTTGCGTCCCGTGCCATCTCTCAGCAGATCAACAAGGGCCTGGGTGTTGGACCGCTGCACAACTCGGTGTACCTCGACTTCCGTGACGCCATCGAGCGTCTGGGCAAGGATGTCATCCGTGAGCGCTACTCCAACCTCATCGAGATGTACGAAGAGGCCATCGGTGAGTCCGCGTACGAGACGCCGATGCGTATCGCACCGACCTGCCACTTCACCATGGGTGGCCTGTGGACGGACTTCAACGAGATGACCGCCATCGACGGTCTCTTCGCCGCCGGTGAGTGCTCCTGGACCTACCACGGCGCGAACCGCCTGGGCGCCAACTCCCTGCTGTCCGCTTCCGTCGATGGTTGGTTCACCCTGCCGTTCACCATCCCGAACTACCTGGCTGACCACCTTGGCGAGGCTAAGCTGGCTGAGGATTCCGCTGAGGCTGTCGAGGCTCTGAACCGCGCACAGGCGCGCATCGACCGCCTCATGGGCATTCGCGGCGAGAACCCGCACGGCCCGGCGTACTACCACCGCCAGCTGGGTGAGATCCTCTACTGGGGTTGCGGCGTGTCCCGCAACATCGAGGACCTCAAGGTTGCCATCGAGAAGATCCGCGCCCTGCGCGCTGACTTCTGGGCCAACGTCCGCATCACGGGTGCTGCCAACGACATGAACCAGGTTCTCGAGTACGGCCTGCGCGTGGCCGACTACATCGACCTGGGTGAGCTCATGTGCGTTGACGCTCTCGACCGCGACGAGTCCTGTGGCGCCCACTTCCGCGACGACCACCTCACCGAGGATGGCGAGGCCGAGCGTGACGACGAGAACTGGTGCTTCGTCTCCGCATGGGAGCCCGGTGCGGCTGAGGGCGAGTTCATTCGCCACGCTGAGCCGCTGTACTTCGATTCGATTCCGCTGATGACAAGGAACTACAAGTAATGAAACTTAACCTGAAGATTTGGCGTCAGGCCGGACCGACTGAAGAAGGACACTTTGAGGATGTCCAGGTCGATGACGCAGCAGAGCAGATGTCCATCCTGGAGCTGCTGGACCACGTCAACGAGGGCTACATCGAGCGCGGCGAGGAGCCGTTTGCGTTCGCCTCTGACTGCCGCGAAGGTATTTGCGGTACCTGTGGTCTGCAGGTCAACGGCCGCCCCCACGGCCCGGGCCAGAACACTCCGACCTGCCAGCAGCGTCTGTTCCAATTCAAGGACGGCGACACCCTGAAGATCGAGCCGATGCGCTCCGCCGCATACCCGGTCATCAAGGACATGATCGTCGACCGCGCCGCGCTCGACCACGTCATGGAGCAGGGCGGCTACGTCTCCATCATGGGCGGTACCGCCCCGGATGCGGATACCCTCCACATCAACCACGAGACGTCTGAGTACGCCCTCGACCACGCGGCCTGCATCGGCTGTGGCGCCTGCGTTGCCGCCTGCCCGAACGGCGCAGCCCACCTGTTTACCGGCGCCAAGCTGGTTCACCTCTCCCTCATGCCGCTGGGCAAGGAAGAGCGTGGCCGTCGCGCCCGCAACATGGTTGATGACCTGGAGACCAACTTCGGTCACTGCTCTCTCTACGGCGAGTGCGCCGATGTCTGCCCGGCCGGCGTTCCGCTGACCGCAGTGAGCGCCGTCACTCGTGAGCGCGCTCGCGCGGCTCTGCGTGGCAAGGACGACTAAAAGACGCTGTACCCGTGCGAAAAGCATTCGCGCGGGTGCTATAGTCTGTTACTGAAGTTAAAAGAAACGAGAGAAAGTGTCAGCCATGAGCGACAATCATGCAGTAGCTGATTACCTGGAGGAGACCTACCCCGACTTCTCCTACAAGATCCAGGACGGCTACATCGAGGGTTATGATCCCGTCTCCTTCGGTGCTCCGCACTCCTCCCTGCTGCGCATTTCTACGTGGATCGGCATGGGCCTTATCCTGGGTATTCTGCCCGCAGTCGGTACCGTCATCTGGGGTCTGTCCTCCGGCATGTTCTGGGGCGGTTCCTCGTCCGAGGGCAACCAGGCTCAGATCACCCTGTACGTCGGTATCGCTGCGACCATCATCGTCTCCGTCGCCGCTGTGGCGCTGGTGCACTTTGGTCGCCGCTTCTACCGCCAGTACCGTCAGGAGACCGGCCGCGTGAACTAATTCCTCACGCACGCATTCACCCCCGCTGCCCACCCCGGGCGCGGGGGTTTTATGCACCCGAGTCTCGAGATTTTCGCCACTGACAAGGACCCTGCCCCGTGTCCCCGCGAGGGCGCGAAAGGATGACCATGACGCACCGCGCCGCCGAGCCCACCTCTACGTTCGTTCCTTCCCCGAGTAACCAGGAGGCCCGCAGCGCCGAGCTGCGCCGCTGGAAGCGTTACATGCTGCTTCTGCTCGTGCTCGCCGCCGTGGTGTTCCTCAGCTGCTCGTGGTGGCAGAACGCGGCCGGGGGCGCCCCGGGCTGGGTGGGCTACCTGCGCGCCTTCGCGGAGGCCGGCATGGTGGGTGGCCTCGCGGATTGGTTTGCGGTGACTGCGCTCTTCCGGCATCCCATGGGCCTGAAGATTCCGCATACGGCGCTCATCCCGGAAAACAAGGACAAGGTGGGCGACGCGCTGAGCGAGTTTGTCGAGGAGAACTTCCTGACGCCTGATGCATTGAGTGGCAAGATCCACGAGTGGGACGTGCCCCGCAAGGCCGCAGAATGGATCACAGGGGAGGGCAATGCCCATTACGCCTCGGAGATCATCGGTACGCGCCTGGCCTCCGTCATCCGCGACATCGATCCGCAGGATGCGGCGACGATCATCCAATCCCAGATCATCGACCGTGCCATGGAACCGGAGTGGGGACCGCCCGCCGGGCGCGTGCTGGAATCCTTCATCGCCGAAGGCAAGGCCCGTCCGCTCGAGGATGATCTCATCGCCTGGGCTCACGCCAAGATCCTCACCATGGAGGACACGGTGGTCACGACTATCGATGAACGCATGCCGGGCTGGGCCCCGCGCTTTGCTCGCAACCTCGTGGGCGAGAAGGTCTACGCGGAGCTCGTCGGCTTCGCGGACGAGGTCGTCGCGGATTCCAACCATGACGCGCGCCTGGCCATCCGGCGGAACCTCTCCAAGCTCGCGCAGGATCTCCAGTGGGACCCGCAGCTCATCGCCAAGGTCGAGGACATCAAGGCCGACGTTCTCGCCTCCGATCGCATGCAGCGCGCTCCTGAAGCCATCTGGACGTCCGTCTCCGCCACGCTCGTGGACATGCTCGAGGACGAAACCTCGCTGCTGCGCACGAAGATCGAGACCGAGCTCGACGCGTATGGCCAGCGCCTGCTCGCGGACCCCGAAAAGATGGCGGAGCTGGGCGAGCTCGTGGACAAGGCTGCCCGCTACCTCGCTGAGAAGTTCGCGCCGGACCTTGTGAGCATTATCCCCGAGACCATCAAGAGCTGGGATGCCACGGAAGCCAGCGAGAATATCGAGCTCATGGTGGGCAAGGACCTCCAGTTCATTCGCTTGAACGGCACCCTCGTGGGTGGCTTCGCGGGCTTGGCCATCTACAGCGCGAACCAACTCTTCCTCCTTCTCACTTAAGTCATCTGGGATGGCTTCAATCGTCCCGTCTGCCCGCGTCCCGCCTACACTTGGTACTAAATACCCACAGAGAAAGGACCAGCCATGAGTGTCATGGACAACCTCAAGAAACTGTCCCAGTCTGAAACAGTCAAGGCCGCCGGTGCCTCCGTCGCGGAGGTCGCGAAGACCTTCGGCGAGAACGTCAAGGCAGATCGCGCCGCCCACCCGCAGGAGGCCACGCCGGCCGATGCCTCGCTGACGGACAAGGCCACGGCCGCAGCCAAGGAGTGGGGCGGCGTCCTCCGCCGCAGCGTCGAGGCCACCGCGGGCTCCGAGTCCGTCGCCAAGGCCAAGGACTCCCTCTCCGAGGCCGCCACGGAGGTGCGCACTACCTTCGGCACCAAGGGGGTGCAGCAGCCCAAGCCCAGCGCAGATGACAGCGTGGTCGAGGGCGAAGTAATCTCTAGTGACGATCCCGGGCAGTCCCCGTACGCTTAGACCCCTCTCGCAAAGGAAGCACTGTATGTCCTTTACTTCGGCCGTCCTCAACGGCATGAACCTGCTCTATTACGGCCTCTACGCCGCCGTGGGCATCGCCGGCCTCGTCGGCTTTGTCCTCATCCTTATGACGCGCGCAGACGCCTTTGAGGTCGGCGACCGCCAGCCCAAGGCCGTGTGGGCCGCGCTCGTGGGAGTGTCCGCCTTCGTGTTGCTCATCCCCATGCCGGGCCTGTCCATCTTCACCTGGGTCGGCGCCGTCATCGTCGGTCTGTACTGGTTTGACGTGCGCCCGCAGCTCAAGGACATCATCGGCGGCGCCAACAACGCATGGTAGCCGAGCTTTCCGATGTCGCCTGGCTCGCCGCCCGCACCTACCGCTGGGCGGCAGACGCCCAGGCGAGCTTCGCCTGGGACGCCACCGGCTACCGCGGCATCGTCGTCCCACCCACGCATATCGCACACGCCCTGCGTGCTGGTGATGAGCGTGTAGTCGCCGTCGCAGGCTATCCCACCGGCCGCCACCACAGCCTCATTAAGGCCTCCGAAGCCCGTCTCGCCATCCAACAAGGTGCGCACGAAGCATGGGTGAGCGTCGACGACACGAACGCCGATCCCAATTCTGTCCTTGCCGATCTCATCGCGGTGCGCGAGGCCTGCCCCCGCCCCGCTGAACTCGGTCTCCTGCTCCCCGCAGAGGGAGCGCTTTCCGCAGCTCAACTCGCCGAGCTCGCCGCGACCGCGGGCTATGAGCGCGTCATCGCGGACGCCCCAGTCGACGCAGCCCTTGAGGTTGTCGCCTGGGCCGCTGACGACGATGCCGCCGTCGCCGCTCTCGGGGCTGGCGCCGCGGCGCTCGTTCGTCCTTAGGTGTTCGCAGGCGCGGTGGCCGGCGCCTCCGTCGGCGCTGCGCCGCCGAATTGCTCGCCCATCTCGTTGAGCTTGACGTTCTCGCCCGAGATATCGATCGTGATGTCGCCGGCGCCAACGTCCACGCGGTCGATGCGCATGGTATCGCCCGCAACCTGGTTCTTCAGGCCCTCGCTCAGGGCATCCGAAATCTGGTTGGTGACCTCTTCCGGCAGATCCCACGCGAGCAACTTGGAGCCGGTGGCCTCGAAGGCGAGCGCGCCGTGGCGGGCCTCCGGCTTGAGGGTGAGCGTGAACAGGCCACCAGCGAACTCGACGTCGACGACGTCTTCCGCGTCATTCGTGGTGAGGTTCGTCATGACGATATCGCCGAGCATGTCCTGGCCGGAGCGGCTCGCGATTTCATTTTGGAGCGTGACGAGCAGGTAGTCCGTGGGCAGCGTCGTGGTCGTCTGCAACGACCGCGCGACCGGATCCTGGCTCATGGTCATGCCCTCCATGTGGATCTTCGTGGCGGGCTGGCCCTCGATGGTCTTCGCTTCCTTGTCGATCGTGAGCGTTGAGGGCGTGTCCATGTTCATCTCGCTAATCTCGCCGCGAGCGAGGCCGAAGAGGAGCGGCGTCGCGCCAAAACTTACGTTGGCGCCTTCTGCGCCTTGTTCGTCGAACTGCTTCGTCATCTGTGAAGACATGAACCAGCGCAGGCCGAACTCCACGAGAAGGGCGAGCACGAGGAGAGCGACGAGCACGATGAGAACAACGCGCCAGACGCGTGCACCCACGGATTTCTTTCCAGACGAAGCAGACATGGTTAACAATGGTGCCCGTGTTACGCCCGTGGCGCAACTGCTGCCCAGTCGATGGTGAGCCAATTGTCGGAGTAACGGCGGCGCTGCGGCACGAGCGGCCAGCCTTCGGCCACGAGCTCCGCATGCGTGTGCCGCCACCGCACCCGTGGCCCGTGCGGCGCCCAGCCCGCGTTATTCGCCCATGCCTGGTCCGCTGCCGCGAGGAACTCGTGGATGGGCTCGCCCGGCACGTTGCGGTGAATGAGTACCTTGGGCAGGCGCTCCGCGACCTCAGACGGCGTCTCGAGCTCGAACGGATCCCAGTCGAGCGTGAGCGTCTGTGGTCCCTCTGCGTTCAACAGAATCCACGCGCACCGCCGCCCCAGCTCGTCGCACGTGCCCTCGACGAAGAACCCGCCGGGCGCTAGGCGCTCGATTACGGTCTCCCACGCCTCGTGGACCTGGTCCACGTCGTACTGACGCAGCACATTAAACGCTCGCACCAGCTGTGGACGATAGCCCGCGAGCTCGAATCCGCCGAGTTCAAACGTCACGCCCTCGCGCGGCGGCAACACACGCTCCGGCGAGATCTCTAGGCCTGTGACCCGCACGTCGGGGCGCACGGTGCGTAGCCACCGTGCCCATTCACATGTCGTTGTATGGGACGCGCCGTAGCCGACATCCAACGCCAAGGGGGCGGCATCGGCGGGCCCAGCAAGCTGTGCCCGGAGTAAAGACGAAATCTGCGGGTGTGCGACCATCCAGCGGTCGCACTTGCGAAGGCGATTCTGGTTGGTGGTACCGCGGGTAATGACGCCAAAAGGCCGACCCGCGCGGGCGGTGGCCCGGAGATTATGCGCGTGGTCGGCCATTCGGGGTACAGATTTTTAGAGGTTTGCTTCGATCCACTGGGAAGTGAGGTCGGCCTCGTTCTGGTAGAGCTCGCCCAGAGCCTCGGCGACCTTGGGCTCGATGGCAGCGCCCATCATCGGGATGTTGACGGAGACCTCGGAGACGTAAGAGGCGACAGTCTTATCCTCGCCTTCTGCCTTGTACGTGATATCGCCCTTGAAGTCGACCGGGGTGCCCTTGACGTCAGCGACGAAGGAGTTGGACAGCTGGTCAGCGGCGACCTCGCCGATGGTGACGGTGCGCTTGACCTTGAGAGCCTGGGACACCATGGCGCGCACGGCCTCCGGCAGGAGGGTAGTGGGCAGAACCTCGAAGAGGACGGCCTGGTTCTCGGTGAACTCGTGGACCTGGCCCGGCTCCGGCGACAGGGTAGCCACGATGTGCTCCCAGTATGCCTTGGTGGTGAAGGCCTGGTGGACCTTCTCGAGCGGCTGATTGATGATTACGGTGTTTTCGCTACGGGTTGACATGGTTTTCAGACTACCTTGGTAGGCGTGCTTGATTCATTTCTGACCCAGCGACTGTCCGCAATTGACGGCGTTTCCTTGGACGATTCTCAGACATTCGCCGATCTCACGACGCTGCGCGTGGGTGGCGCGCCGCAGGTCACGGTGGTCTGTGAGTCCGCCGCAGCCGCCGTGTCCGCCCTGCGCGAACTCGACGCAACGTCCACGCGCTACATGGTCGTGGGTGGCGGATCCAACCTGCTCGTCTCCGATGATCCGCAGGACATCGTCGTCGTGCGCCTTGCCTTCGAGGACATCGACGTCCATGTCGCCTTCGGCCTCGTGCGTGCGGATGCGGGCGCTACCTGGGACGACGTCGTCGCGATGACCGTCGACTGCGGCCTGGGCGGCATCGAGTGCCTCTCCGGTATCCCCGGCGACGCGGGCGCCGTGCCTGTCCAGAATGTCGGGGCGTATGGTGCGGAAACTTCCGACGTCCTCACGCAGATTTACCTCTATGAATCTGCCACCCGCTCCGCGGCCTGGGTTCCTGCCTCGTCTTTGGACTTGTCTTACCGCTACTCGAACCTCAAGTTCACCGGCCGCGGCGTCGTGCTCGCCATCGAGCTGCAGCTCACCACCGACGGCCTGTCCAAGCCCCTGCGCTTTGGCCAACTTACGCAGAACCCCGGCGAGCGTCGCCCCGTTGCTTCCGTGCGCGACGACGTCCTGCGCCTGCGCGCTTCGAAGGGCATGGTCCTCGACCCCGCCGACCACGACACGTGGTCCGCTGGCTCCTTCTTTACCAACCCGATCGTTTCTTCTTCTACGGCTGACGTGATTCAGTCGAAGGTGCGCGTAGCCCGCGGCGACGAGGATGCGGACCGCATGCCCCGCCACGCCGTCCCCGCAGGCTCGGACGGCGAGGAAGTAAAGCTGTCTGCAGCCTGGCTCATCGAGCGCGCCGGGTTCGCGAAGGGCTACCCGGGCTCCGGTCCCGCGACTTTGTCCACGAAGCACACGCTCGCGCTCACGAACCGCGGCGATGCGAAAGCCGCCGATATCGTGGCGTTGGCCCGCGACATCCGGGCTGGCGTCCTCGCCGCTTTCGGTGTCGAGCTCGTGCCGGAGCCCATTTGGTTGGGTGTGTCCATCGACGAGTAGTTTTCAAGCGCTCGCAACGGCATTTCACGACAACGAAGCCTCAGATTTTTCGAAAATCTGAGGCTTCGTTGTTCTGAAATCCGGCTCGGTGTGAAGTCGTGGCGCTACGCCATGACCTCGAGCCACTCGTCCTTCTTCGCGAGGTACGCGCGGGCTGCTTCCTGCGCGCCCTCGAGGGAGTGGCTGGCACCCCAGCCACACTGGCGCTCGTTGGCGGCGGGAACTTCAGTGGCGGTGAGAATATCGTTTAGGCCGTTCTCGAGCGCCATGAGGAGCTCGTCCTGCTCCATGTTGTAGGTGATGGCGTAGAAGCCGGTCTGGCAGCCCATCGGCGCGAAGCCGATGAGCTTATCCGTGTAGTCGCGCATAAAGTTGGCCATCATGTGCTCAATGGAGTGCATCGTAGGCATCTCCAGGTGCTCCTCGTTGGGCTGGCAAAAACGCAGGTCATACTTGATGATCTCCACGTCGTCGCTGAGGCGCTCGCGCTTGGCCACGCGTACGTATGGGGCCTTGACCAGGCGGTGGTCGAGTTCGAAGGATTCCACGTTGCTCTTTGTCATGGTCTCGAGTCTATCGTTCGACTTCCGCGAATCCCGATTTAAAGTCCCAGCGCCGGGGCGATGGCCTGCGACCACGCCTTTGGCAGTTGGTGCTCGAAGAACTCATAGGAGTGCGAGCCGTAGTTCTCGCGTGCGTAGGTGATGTCCACGCCGGCGGCGCGGGCCTTGGCCACGAATTGGTCGGTCATGGGGCGCGAGACTGTCTCCGCGAGCATCTCCTGGAAGTCGTCGACGTCGTACGGATCCTTTGTCATGGGCGTGCCGTTTCCGGTGGTCACCCACACCTTGATGCCGCGCAGGCGCTCCGGGTGTGCGGACGGATCGTTGTCATCCCACGCCGGGTCATCCGGCCAGCCGAAGGCGTTGACGAGGTCGCCGCCCAAGCGCGCGGTCATGACCGTGTTAAACGCGCGGCCGATGACGGACGACGGCGCCGGATACGGGGAGAAGCCCACGGCGGCTGCGAACTTGCCATTGGACTTCGTCGCGATGTTCAACGCAGCCGAACCGGACATGGACAAGCCCGCGATGGCCGAGCGGCCATCGCCGTGGAACTCATGCTCCATGACGTAGGGCAGCTCCTGGGAGTAATACGTGATCCACTTGTTCATGCCCAATCCGGAATCGTTGCGGCGCCAGTCCGCGAACTGCGAGCCACGCCCACCCACGGCGGAGACGACGTTGACCGGTTTGTCGGCGAAGAAGTCTTCGTAGTTGGTTTGCGTGTACCACGTGGAGCCGAACTCGCCGCCCTCGGAGCCCTGCATGAGGTACACCGTGGGACGCGGGGCATCGGTGGTCGGCTTCACGTAGTAGTTGGTGATGGTGCGGTCCATCGACGGCGAGTAGACGTCGATTTCGTAGACGTTCTTCTCTACGTGGCGGGTATCGACCAGCCGTGCACCCGAGCCGTCCGTGGTCGGCGTATTCGAACCTCCAACCTGGGGCAGTACGGTAGAAGAGCCCTGCGGGAAGTGCGAAGGCTCAAATCCCGGGGCGAGTCCAGACAGGATTTCCGAAGGAGCGAAGTTCGAGGACTGCGCGAGCGCCGGAGCGGCAGTCGACGCAGCAAGGAGCGCAGCAGCGCAGGCTACGGCCGCGCGAGAGAAAGTAAGAGACATGCCACGAATGTAGCCGGTGGCGGGGTCCTTTCCTAATGGCAGCACAGCAGCCGAACCAAAGTTAACTTTAAATTCCGTCCGGAATAGGCGGAAAATAAAACTTAACTTTAAATTGTTGGCGCCATTGGTGAAAATCTGAAGTAAACTTTAAGTCATGACTCGCGCACATGAACTTCGCACCCGCAAGGACTACCTGCAGACATTGGTGGATTGGGACGCGGATCCGGCAACTAACGGCATGGTGAGAGTAATAAGTGGTGTGCGACGTTCGGGAAAGTCGTCTCTACTGGAGCTTTATAAGCAACACGTTGGTTCCGATAAGGTCGTGTCTGTCAACTTTGAGGATTTTTCCACTCTGGGGCTTCGTGAAGCCCAGCGGTTTCACGAGGAAATGACGACACGAATTGCAGCAACGGGGGCGACGCATCTTCATGTGGATGAGGTTCAGGAGCTCGACGATTGGCCACAGGTTATTAACTCGCTGCGGCTTCACGAGAATCTCACCATCACGGTGACAGGTTCGAATGCTTCCATGTTCGTGGGCGAGGGACTTACATACCTAGCTGGGCGCTATATACAGCTGGAGATGTTTCCTCTTTCGCTTCATGAGTACTCCTCTTTCGCTCCGGAAGCTCCTTCTCAGCCTGCGGCTCGTTATGCGGAATGGATGCGGGGTACGCTGCCAGCCGCGGCGCAAGCAGGATCTGCGAAAATCCGACGGGAGATCAACAACGCCATTTTTGACTCTATTTTCGCGCGTGACATTGCACTGCGAGGTGCAATTAAAGATCCTGACATCTTCATGAGGGTTGCGAGCTTCGTATTCGATAATGTGGGATCGCAGCTGTCGTCTCACAAGATTGCCAATTACCTGACATCTGCGGGTGCAAAAACGACGCAACCAACGGTGGAGCGGTACCTCGGTCTTTTGGTCGATGCGCACATGCTCTATCGCTGTGACCGCTTTGATGTCCGTGGGAAAGCACATCTCAAAGGCGGTGCCAAGTATTATTTCGTCGACCCAGGACTGCGTGACGTGTTACTTGGAGCGAACTCGTCGAATACCGGGCACGATCTGGAAAATATGGTCTATCTCGAGCTGCTTCGCCGGGGATTCTCGGTCGCAGCAGGAAATGCGCCGCAGGGAGAAATCGACTTCGTGGTGACGCGGGATAAGGAACGCTATTATGTGCAGGTCGCGCGCACGGCCATGGATGATAAGACGCTGCATCGGGAGCTGTCTTCTTTCCGGGGCCTGCCCGCTGGCAGCCATTGCATTCTCCTCACATTCGATGCAATGCCTCTGAACACTGGAGAGGTAGTACATCTCCATGCCGCTGATTTCCTGGACGGCGCCCCGTTGCGTTAGGCCAGCAGGTCCCTAATCGCCGCCGCATCGAGCGCCGCCCCGCTGGTCGCGGAACCGGTGGGCTCGAGGAAGGCGCTGGACAGCGCGCGCTTGGTGTCCTGGAGGGCGACGACCTTGTCCTCGATGGTGTTCGCGGAGACCAGCCGGTAGACCGTGACGGGCTGCGTCTGGCCAATGCGGTGGGCGCGGTCGATGGCCTGGGCCTCCGCCGCCGGGTTCCACCACGGGTCGGCGACGATAACGTAGTCCGCCTGTGTGAGGTTGAGGCCCACACCGCCGGCCTTCAAGCTAATGAGGAAGACCTGCGTGTTACCTTCTGTGAACGCGCGGATGGCGGTGTCGCGGTCGCGCGTGCCTCCGTCGAGGTAGGAGAAGGAGACACCCTCGGCTTCTAGCCGAGTACGAATCTCTGCGAGGTAGCTCGTGAACTGGCTAAAGATGAGCACACGGTGGTCCTCGGCCAGGATGTCGCGCAGAAGCCCGGTCATTGCGTCGAGCTTGGAGCTGGGTGCGGCGGACTCGGGTTCCACGAGCGTCGGAGAAATCGCGAGCTGGCGCAGACGGGTGAGCGCGGCGAGCACCTCGACGCGGTTGGACTCGGGATCCTCGGTGAGCAGGTGAAGCACGCGCTGGCGCTCGCGGGCCAGGTGCACGTCGTACAATTTGCGGTGCGCGGGCGCGAGCTCCACCGGCACGACCTGCTCTTGGATGGGCGGCAGGTCGAGCGCCACGTCAGCTTTGCGACGACGCAGCAGGAACGGCTCGACGCGGCGGCGCAGCTCCGCCATGCGCGTCTTGGACAGCTCCGTGTCGTTGCCTGCGATGGGCTTTTCGAAACGCTCACGGAACTGCTGGAAGCTCCCCAACAAACCGGGCGCGGCGAGGGAGAACTGGCTCCATGCGTCTTTGAGCGAGTTCTCAATCGGGGTCCCCGTCACCGCGTAGAGCACCGGCGCCTGCAGGTCGCGCACCGCTGCGTAGATCTTGGATGTCGGGTTCTTCACGTTCTGTGCCTCGTCGAGCACCACGCCCGCCACGCCCAACGCCTGGTACTCGGATGCCTCGAGACGCAGAAGCGTATACGAGGTGACGAGCACATCCGCCGACTCCGCCAGAGATTCCAGAGAATCTTGGCGTCGTTTCGACGTCGCGTCCACCACCGCCACCCGCAGTGACGGCGCGAATTTCGCGGCCTCGGCCTTCCAGTTGGAAACCACAGACGTCGGCGCCACGACCAACCAGGGACCGGCGCCAGAATCGAGGATCATCGACAAAAACTGGATGGTCTTGCCCAAGCCCATGTCGTCAGCCAACACACTGCCGAATCCACGCCGCCGCAGGCTTGCCAGCCAGCGGAAACCGTCTTCCTGGTACGGGCGCAGCGTCGCGTCCAACGCAGCCGGCACGTCGAACGAGGGCAGCTCCGTGTGCGCCGCTGCCACGACCTTGTCGAGCCACGCGCGCTCATCGACCTGGAGCGCGTCGAGCTCGCCTAGCTGGTCCCACCAGTCCACGCGCGTCTTCGGCACGCGGACGGCGCTGCGGCGGGCATCGGAAAGCCCCTGCGCCTCCTCGAGGAGCTGGGCAAACTTATCGAATTGTGGCGAGTCGAGGTGCGCGTAGTGCCCGTTTACGATGAGGATGCGCGCCTGCGAGCGCAGCGCCCGAATGACCTCCGCGAGCGGCACGCCCTGGCCGTCGACACGGACTTCCATCGACAAGTCGAGCCAGTCCTTGTCCTGCCCCTCGAGCCCCGCGTGGAGCTCGATGGACTCGGCCGCCTCCAGTCCAAGGAGCTCCCGCGCGCCGGGCGATAACCGCGCGTCGACGCCCGCGGCTTCCAGCTGCGGCAGCGTCTCATGCAGGAATTCCATGAGCTCCGCGCCGATCATCTCGCGATCCGTGAGGTCGAAGCCCTCCAGGCCCGCCAGCAGCTCGCTTTCCGATTCCCCGTTGCGCGTCGGGTCCGCGTCCGTCCCCAGCGCGTACGTGCGCCCATCGGAGTAGGCGAAGCAGAACTCGACGGCCCCGCGCAACAGATGGGCCGTGGCCGTGACAAACGCCCGCACCACGGGCGGTGCCGGTGGCGTGGGCACAAACGACTCGTCCGGACTGCTCCACCCGGTTGCACGCAGTCGCGGCAGGAACTTCTCTTCGAATTCGGCGCGGCCCTCCGGCGGCACCGTGATGGGGCGGCGGGCTTCCCGCAGGCGCTGCCATTCCACTGGTGCGCGGTGCCGGAAGCGTCCCAGGTTCAGATACCCGTCATCATCGAACCATGCCGCACCGCGCGCCTCATATCCCAGAATGAGTGGGGGATGGTCGCCGGACTCTACGATCGCGGCGTGCATGCGCAGCCCCTCATCATTTTCGGTGACGTGCACGGTTGGGGTGAGTGGATCTTCATGGAGGATGACGAGCCCTCCGCCTGCCGTGGCGAGCTCGATGCCGTGCCCCTGGGCTTCGTCCAGAAGCGCAAAGAACTCGGGATTGCGGAGACTACGCAATGACTGAGGCTGGCTATGAACGTCGTAAGAACCGGCCTCGGAAAGAATTTCAATGAGCCTGTCGCGGTCGCGTTCTGCCACCGGATGACCGGTGCCGTTCTCCAGCTTGGCCAGCGTCATGTCAGAGCTCACCCACCCGCGTCCGTTTTTACGCGGTCGGCCGCCGGTGACGCTGAGGTTGCGCAGCACCGCATGATCCCCCACAACGTCAAAGTCGGTCTCGAAGACCACCGCGACTGGCGTGGCGGCCGAGGACTCTGCGGATTCCACAGGCAGGTATTCCTCTAACAATTCCTGCCACGTCGGCTCGCGTCGTACAGGCCGGCGGCGCCGTCCCCACCCCAGTACCTCGCTGAGCACCTCCCGTGTTTCGCGGAAGCTGTCCGTGTGCTCCACAAGGTGGTCAACAAACGCGCCGAACGCGCCCAACGGCTCGCGCTTGTCTATCCCGCGATAGTCACGGTGGTGCTTGAGTGCCAGCGCCACCGCGTGCTTGCACCGCTCGCCATATGGGCACGCGCACCACGAGTTAAATGCCGCGACCACCCCGTCGGTGCCCAGCGTGTAGTCGACCGTGACGAAGTACTCGTCCCCACGCGACCCGGTGCAGTAGCCCGACACCTTGGCGCCCTCGCCCCGGGCAGCCTCGACGGACTCGATGCGCGCGGCATCCTGCGTGGCCAGCGCTACCCCGCGCTGGACGACCCGCGGGTCTACGAAGCTATTGAGTGTCTCTGTCCTTACACCGCACATGCTACGGGAGGGTGCCGACACGAGGTCGCTGACGGCGAAAGCGCTGCTAATTCATGGGGCGAGCGATTTGCCTATCTAACGCCAGAGAGAGCTGCGGGTTGCTCAGAATGCACCACCAGCCTGCGGCATAACTGCTCATCATGCCGGCAGTGCTCCAGCGGTCCCGCGAGCTGCTGGGTGCCGAATCCATGCAGCGGATGAGCTGCTCCTCGGCGGGACTCGTGGGATGAATGACCCGATAGCCGGCATTGATATTGATAAACATGGACGCGCCCGCATAGGAGTCGATGACCTCGGTGAGGCTTGTCGAGGACAGTGCAGGCAGCGGTGCAGCTTCTTGAGCGGACGCCGTGGTCGGGGCGAGCGCCGCGAGGGCAAGGAATGAGGCAGCGGCGGCCTGGGCGAGCCGTGCCGAGCAAGTGAGAGCGGACATTCTCTCATCGTACTGGCACCCTTGCTGCGGCGTTGTGGGATTCGAAAGAGGACCTTCACTTGCGTATACGTTACGTGTGCTGCGACGAATTCGAGCATTCCGCATGCGCCGTCAGCGCTGCCGATGCCCCCTCGCGTGCCGCCGCCCGAATCGCGCCGGGCATCGTGCGTACTCCACTCATGAAGGGCCTTGCTGAGGAACTCGCAGAAAACGCTGGCAAGCCTGCCGAGTGGGGCTGGGAGCAGTTCACCAAGGACATCTCCTTGGGGCGCCTTTCCGAATCCGAGGATGTCGCCAAGATCATCGGCTTCCTCGCTGGTTCCGACTCTGACTACATCACCGGCCAGACCATCATCGTCGACGGCGGCATGGTCTTCCACTAAACCGCAGTCTCACTAAACCACAGGTCAACGCGCCGCGAGCGCACCGTCAGACAAACTGACGGTGCGACTCTGAAACCGGCTGGCACCCGAAAGGTCACCAGCCGGGTTCTTTATGCGCGCATTCTGTACACCGATGGTGTAGGCTCACACGCAGCACTAATAGCCCGAAAGAAGAACAAGAAAGCATAAAGGAGGCGAACCGCGATGATGACCTATAACAATCAGCCGCTAGGACGCTTCTTTAAGCAACTCTTCTAACAGGCTGACTTGACCATTTCCCGGGAAAGCGGCCCTGCTTATCCCGGACGTTGGTGCCAGCCGCGCGACCCGCGCGCACTTATAAGTCAGCCGCCCAAGCAGGCCCTTTCTCACGAACTGCGTTACGCAAACGCAGAGAAAGGCTCTCTTATGCGCCTGCACAACTTCGCCTCCATTGTTGAAGACAAGACGGTGGCGCAGGCACAACTCGTCGCTGACCTGCCCTTCGTCTACCCACACGTGGCGCTCATGCCTGATGCCCACTTTGGCAAGGGCTCCTCGGTCGGCACCGTCTTCGGCACGCTGCGCGCCGTCATCCCAGCGGCCGTCGGCGTGGACATCGGCTGCGGCATGATTGCCGTGCGGACCCACCTCACGCACGCGGATATCCAGGACTTCGCGCTCGAGGACCTGCGCACCGCGGTCGAAGACTCCATTCCGCTCTCGCCCGGAAACTACAACGGTTGGATCATGGACCCGCGCACCGAGGCCCGCACGCGCGAGCTCGCGCAGCTGGCCCAGGACACCGGCGTGGACCTTAGGCATTCGAAGAACTGGCGTCAGCAGCTGGGCAGCTTGGGCGGCGGTAACCACTTCATCGAGCTGTGTCTCGACGAATCCGACCGCGTCTGGCTGTTCCTGCATTCTGGCTCGCGCGGCGTGGGCAACAAGATTGCCCAGAAGCACATCAAGGCCGCGCAGCGTCACTGCGAGAAGCACTGGATCCAGCTCGCGGACAAGGACCTGGCCTACCTCGTCGAGGGCACGCCCGAGTTCGAGTCCTACATTGCGGATCTTCACTGGGCACAGCACTTTGCGCTGCTCAACCGCGATGAGATGATGGACCGCTTCCTCGACTGCGTCGCCACCTGGTCCGGCGCGGACCGGGAGACGCTTGAACTCGAGCGCATCAACTGCCACCACAACTACACCCAGCGCGAGAACCACTACGGCAAAAACGTGTGGCTCACGCGCAAGGGCGCCATCAAGGCGGATGAGGGCGACCGCGGTCTCATCCCCGGCTCGATGGGCACGGCCAGCTACGTCGTAGAAGGCAAGGGCTACGCGCCGGGCCTCAAGTCTGCGCCGCACGGCGCAGGTCGCGTAATGTCGCGCACTCAGGCCAAGGCCCGCTTCACCGAGGCAGACCTTGCCGCACGCATGGAAGGCATCGTCTACCGTCCCGGCGCCGAGTTCGTCGATGAGATTCCGGACGCCTACAAGGACATCGACCGCGTGATGGCCGATGCCGCCCAGCTCGTCGAGGTCAAGCACACCCTGCGCCAGATCCTCAACGTCAAGGGCACCTAACCTGCGCCATGATGGGACCGTCACTTTGAGTGACGGTCCCTTGTGAGCTTTCCGATGCCCCCTCTTGCAGCGTCGCATTACAGCTGACTCATCTCATGCGCTCGACGCATTGGGGATAAGACTTATCCCGGTAGATCGATATCTTAGTTCACCGGGATAGCTGTTATCCCGGTGGACTGCGAGCGCAATGCGCCAGATAACTCTTATCGTGAGTCACTGTTTTGTTAAAGACGCTTGATACGGTCCTTTGCTTCGTATGACACTCGGCCGCTGGATGAGTGGAAAAGATTAACGGAGTTGAGAAGCAAAAGTTGGTCGAGCGTTAGCTGAAACGTAGTGGCCGATTCGGTGGCGGCTACAAAAGCTCAGGCCCGCTTCCCCTTTCAGGAAGCGGGCCTGAGCTCTATCTACTACTGGCTGGTCTGGCCAGCCAGTTAGTTAACGACTACGCACCCGGGAACTCCCCGTTTGCGCCCAGGCGCGCATCGGCGTCGAGGAGCATGGAGATTTCCGCGGCCTTGTCGGCGTCGACGAGGCCGTAGCCGTCGATCATCACCTTGGCGTCGGCGTGCGGCAGGCGGCGGCCGTCGATGACCTCGAAGAGCGGCGCGCGGCCGAGCATGCCGGCCTCGAAGTGCGCGTGGCCTGCGGCCAGGCGTGCCTCGGCGCGCTCGCGCCAGGCGGCGGCATCGGCAGCACCGCGCTGCTGCTTGATGGCCTCTTCGAACACGCCCGGGTGGGCGTAGACAATGAGGGCACCGACGTGGCCGAAGCCCAGCGAGGTGAGTGCCGCGGCCTTGACCGGGCGGCCAGCGGCCCCCAGGTCGAGCGGGGAGCGCAGCCACACGAGGTTCTTCGCCTTCGGCGCGATAAGCGGATCGACGCAGTCCAGGGACACGTTCGCGGGAACGCGGCCGGTGCGGAAGACGTCGATGAGACCGCCGGTCTGGAAGAGCGCGGCACCCGCCTTGGAGTGACCCGTGAGCGTCTTCTGGGAGATGACGAACATCGGCTCATCCGCGTCGCGGCCCACGGCTGGCCACAGGATGGAGTGCAGCTCGGATTCGTTCGGGTCGTTGGCGTTGGTGGAGGTGTCGTGCTTGGACAGGACCGTCACGTCGTTCGGGGTCAGGCCCAGGCCGCGCAGACCCTTGGCCAGCGGGGAGTTCTCGCGGCCACGACCTGCGCCCAGGGTGCCGAGGCCCGGAGCCGGAATGGAGGTGTGGGCGCCGTCGCCGTAGGAAGCGGCGTGGGCGACCACGGCGAGGACCGGAAGGCCCAGGTCCGCGGCGAGCGAGCCACGCACCATGAGAACGGTGCCGCCGCCCTCGCCCTCGAGGAAGCCGCCGCGGCGACGGTCGTTGGCGCGGGAGATGAAGCGGTCATCGATGCCCTTGGCGGTCATCGTGGCCGTTTCTGCGGTGGCGTTCATGTCACCGAAGCCCTGGAGGGATTCGACCTGGACGTCATCGATACCGCCAGCGACCACGAGGTCGGCCTTGCCCAGCGTGATCTTGTCCACGGCCTCCTCGATGGAGACGGCCGCGGTGGCACAGGCACCGATGGGATGAATCATCGAGCCGTAGCCGCCAACGAGGGACTGCATGGTGTGCGCCGCGATGACGTTCGGCAGGGCTTCCTGCAGGATGTCGGACGGACGCTCCTCGCCGAGGAAGCGGGCCACGAAGACCTTGTGGAGGGACTCCATGCCGCCAATTCCGGTGCCCTGCGTCGTGGCAATCTGGCCCGGGTGGATGGATTGGAGCAGCTCCGCGGGTGAGAAGCCCGCCTGCGTGAACGCGTCGACGGCGGTGACGAGGTTCCACACCGCCATGCGGTCGAGCGCGTCGAGCATGTGGTCTGGGATGCCCCACTGAGAAGCGTCGAAGTCGTCCGGCATCTGGGCCGCGACCGTGCGGGTGAGCGTGGCCTTGCGCGGGACCTTGGCGGTCGCACCCTTCAAGCGGGTGACCTCCCACTCGCCGTCGGCCTCGCGGATCTGGGTGAACTCCGGATCCGCCTCGGCGATGTCGTTGGCCTCGGCCTCGGTGGCGACGGTGAATGTGATGTCACGGTCAAGGAAGACCGTGGTGAGGTCGATAGAACCCTGGTCAACGAGGTGGTACTTGTCCGTCAGGGTGCGCACGCCGGCACGGGCGACGACCTCGTCGCGGAAGCGGTCGTAAATCTCTTCCTCGGCGATCTCGGTGCCCTCGGCGTCGAACCAGCCCGGGTGCGGATCCTCGGCCCAGTGGACCAGACCCGTCATCCATGCCAGCTCCAGCACGCCCGCGGCGGTGAGCTCGGCGGAGCCGTCGCGCTGCATGCCAAACTCGGCCTCGAAACGGGTACGGCCGGAGCCCCAGGAGCTCACCTCACCGATACCAGCGATGACGACCATGTCGTCCAGGTCGGTGCTGATGCTGCCGATGCCCTCAAGGCCGCCCGGCTGCACCGGGCTCACCGTGTTGGGCAGGGCCTTAATGACTGGCGTTTCCTCAACCTCCGGCTCGGCGGCCGGAGCCTCAGCCTGGGCCGCGAGCTCCTTGAGGGACACGCCCTCGAGGCCACCGGTGAGGTCGGCTTCGAGCGGGCGCTCGCAAGCTCGCGCCCGGTTTTCAACGGATGCGAGACCCATAATCTCGGAGGAGATTTCCTCCGGCGACCACACGTGGATGCCGGCCTTCTCGGCCGCAGGCACAAGGCCGTCATTGCCGCCCATGAGGTGCGTGCCCGCGACCCAGCCGATCTTGGCTTGGGCCAGGGTGACGCCAGCGGGCCAACCGGCTTCGGCGTGCCACTTGGCGAGGATGGCGTCGAGCGCGGCCTTGACCTCGCCGTACGCGCCGTCGCCGCCGAACATACCGCGGTTCGGGGAACCCGGCAGCACGATGTGGGTGCGCGCCGCTCCTCCGTCGCGGCGCGACAACTCGGAGAGACCTGCAATGGTGCGCTCGACGGACCAGAGAAGCAGGCGTGCCTGCTGCTCGGTGGACGCACCGGCGTCGGCCAGCGAGCCGGAGACAGACGGTGCGGCGAACGGGAAGGCGAGCGTCGGTGTGAGCGCGGGTTTGAGGATCTTCACCTCGTTGCCCACGGATTCGCGTTGTTCGTTGCCGATCCACTCGATGAGCGCGTCGATGTCGCGGTAGCTCGAGAGGTTGGCCGGAACGAGCCAGAGCGCGGAGCCCGCGGCTCCGTGCGCGGCGTAAAGCTTGCGCGCGAATTCCTTGCGGGCCTGGGAGACGCGAGACGCCGTCATGATGACGGTGGCGCCGCCTTCGAGCAGGCGCTCGACAAGTGCGGTGGCAATCGAGCCCGGCGCCGCGCCGGTGACGAGCGCGACCTCGCCGGCGAATTCGCCCTCGAACTTCGTTTCCGCCTCCTTCGCGATGGCCTTGAGATCGCCCTGGCCGCCGTTGGCCGCCCACCAGGTGGCCTGGGCCGCAATGGTGGCGCCGGTGCCACGGAAGTAGCGCGCCGGGGTGTCTACCTCGCCCAGTGCCACGCGGGTGAGCTGCTCACGCGCGATAGCCCAGGCGTCATCGAAGAGGACGGCCTTGTCCGCGTCGAAGGACGGGGTCACGGACTTGACCCAGCCGGATCCGAGCTCGGCCTCGACGGTGTCGATGACCGTGGTGTCCGGAGCCTCGAAGGCCTCCGGCTCGTCCATGAGACCCAGCTGCGTGAGGACTTGGCGTGCGGCCGTGGCGAGCACGCCGTTTTCGCCGGTGACGGTATCCGCGTAGGCGTCGAGCGCGGCGGAATCGACCACGCCGCCAGCAGCGGAACCGCCGGAGGTGAGCGAAACGCTCACGCCGTTATTCGACGCGACCGCGTGGATGGCGGCGTCGACGAGGTCGTTGGCAGCGGACTTGGAGGTCGCCGCAGACGGAACGGTGCCCAGTGAGCCGCCGCGCACGGAGTCTTCCTCGCGGGAGCCGAGGAGAATCTCAGCCTCGACGTGGGCGGTCCAGGAGGCCGGCAGACCCCACGCGCCGGTGACGCGCTCGCCGACGAAGGCGGGCTTGAGGCCAGCGGCGCCGAGAATCTGGCGCAGGCGTCCCTGCACGGCCTCGCCCAGGACGGAACCGAACGGGGCGTAGCCCGGGGCGGCGGCGGTGACCTTCTCGCGCAGGGATTTCACGTCTGCGTCGGCGGCGCCGTCGATGGCCGGCACGCCCAGCTCCGCAGACATGTCCATGAGCAGCTGGTTACGACGCGAGGACACGCCGTTGGTGAGCTCCTCGATGGTGTCTGAGTTGGTGATCTGGTCGACGCGAATCTTGTTCTGGAACGCGAAGAGCACGTCGATGGCCTGTGCCGGGCCGAAGGGCAGCTCCGGCGCGTCGGCGGCGGAGCCGCCGGCGGAAGGAGCGGGAGCCGGCGCAGCAGCCTGGGGCTCAGGGGCGGCGGGCTCGGGCTCAGCCGAGGGGGCATCGGAAAGCTCAGGCTCCGGGGCCTCCTCGACCGGGGCGGCCTGGACGTCCTGCAGCATGACCTGGTCCTGGTCGCGCTCGACGTTGAAGACGGGCACGTCGACTCCGGCGACGGCCATGGAGCGCTTCGCCATGGTGGCCAGCGTCGGGGAGGCAGCGAGGCCGACCTCGACGATCTGCTCGACGTGGTCGAAGAGGAAGTCCTGCGTCTCGATCCAGCGGACCGGGGAAGCGAACTGCCAAGACAGCAACTCGATGACGAGGAGACGGGCGAGTTTTTGCTCGTCCATGTCCTCGACCTTGAGGCCGTCGAGCTTGCCGGACGGGGCGAGCGGCGCGACCGCGTCGACGAAGTCCTGGGTGAGTTCGAACGGACGGGCCACAAGGTTCGGGATGTAGCGGCCCACGAGCTTCGACAGATCGAATTCCTGCGGGAGCAGCTCGTCGAGCTTCTGAGCGAAGGCCGGAACACCGTCGCGCAGGACGCGGGAGTGGAACGGGACGTCGATGCCCGGGACCATGACGGCGGCGCGCGGCGTGATGGCATTTGCGCGGCGGACCAACTCCTTGAGACCGGCCTTGGTGCCGGCCACAGAGTACTGCTGACCCTTGATGTTGTAGTTGACGATTTCGAGGAATTCGCCGGTCTCTTCGCTGAGCGCGTTGACCCAGGCGTCGACCTCGTCGCCGGAAATGCCCACCATGTTGGGGCGCAGCGCTGCCATGGCGTAGTTGGAGTTACCCTCCGCGTCGCGCTCGACGAGAGAGCCCATGGCGGAGCCGCGGGAGTAGACGACGTCGATAACCCCCTCGAGCTCAAAGATGTTCGCGAGCGAAGCCAAGGCGGTGTACTCGCCGAGGGAGTGGCCGGCGTAGAAACTGGTTGGAGCCAGCGCGTCGTTCTCGCGCAGGCGCTCGGTCTGGGCGTAGGCGACGACGGCGAGGGCCACCTGCGTGAACTGGGTGAGGTGCAACACGCCGTTCGGGTGGCGGAACTCGACGCCCTTGACTTTGACGGTCGTGGGGTTCTCGTCGATGATGCGCTGGATGCTGAAGCCAAGGTTGTCGCGGGTGTGACGGTCCGCGCGACGCCAGATTTCGCGGGCGGCCGGGGACGCGTCGCGGTCGCCGCGACCCATGCCGACGGCCTGGATGCCCTGGCCCGGGTAGACGTAAGCGGTCTTCGGTGCTGCGAGCAGCGCCTGGCCGCGAGAGACGACTTCGCCGCCGATGCGGCAGGTGACCTCGAGCGCGGCGTGGATGCCCTTGCGGCCCACGCGCTCGACGGTGATTTCGACCTCGTCATCGAGCTGGACCATGCCGTACATGGAGTAGGTCCAGCCCACGACCTCGCCGTGGCGCGCGGCGAGGTGCTGCGCGGTGGCCGACAGCCACATGCCGTGGACGAGCGGCGCCTGCAGGTTGACCAGCTGCGCCGCGTTGTAGGAGGTGTGAATGGGGTTGTAGTCGCCGGAGACCAGCGCGAACGGAGTCATGTCGTGCGGCGCGGTGACGGTCTCACGATCCACGAAGGAGCGCGGCGTGGACACCACTGCTCGCGCGGCGTACGCCGCGCCGCCGCCCCACTCCGGAGCCGGGACCGGCATCGCGGTGCCAGTGGCGCGGCCGCGGATGGCGAAGCGCTGCATCTGCGTAGCGACGACGTCCTGGGTGTCATGGTCGCGCAGTTCGAGTTCGACGGTGACGATACGGCCGGAGACGGACTCGTCGATGGCGGTGCACTTGGAGGTGACGTCGATGGTGCGACCATCCGCTAATTCGTCAAGCGGCAGCTTGACGTCGACGACGTGGTCGAGGTGCACCGCGTTGAGCAGGCCCTCGATGACCGGGTAGCCATCGGCGAGCTGGCCGGAGCCGAGCGCGGTGTAAATGGCGGGCCAGCATGGGCCGACCAACACATCCGGCGTTCCTACCGGGGACTCGCCGTCGAGAGCGGCGCCAGTGACGTTGGTGTGGGCCTGCAGCAGGGAAGCCGGCAGGGTGAAAGAGTAGTGCGCGACGCCGAAGGGAGCGTCCTCTGAAACAGAGCCTTCTTCGATGACCGGCATCTTCTCAATGGCGTCGCCCTGTTCGGCGGTGGAGCCGACACCAGCGAGACCCTCGAGGAGCTCGAAGACGGCCTTGGGCAGGCGCTCGTCGGAGACGACCGGGGAACCGCCGGTGGACACGTCCGCCGGGAGGTCGAGCGGTACGGAGACGTGTTCGACGTAGAATGGACGATCGTCGGGCTTCAGGTCGTCCCAGTAGGAGTCCGCGTTGATACGGATTTCCCAGTTGCCGTTCTCGTCCTGAATGAGGTCAAAGGCGTCGTTGTCCATTTCGTAGGCTGGGTTGGCCATGAGGTGGCCGTGCCACTGGATGGTCGGCGCATGGAGGATGTAGTCCTCGGCGGTCTTAGCGGCGTGGAGACGAGCGAAGATCTCTTCCGGTTTGTGTTCGGACGAACGCAGTTCGTCCGTGGCAGCCTTTTCGAAGCGACCGAGCAGGTCAGCGACCGGCTCGTTCTTCTTCGTGATGCCGGCCACGGCGACGGGCCCCGGGATGATGCGGACCTGGTCCGCGGTGTAGCGCTCGTCCTGGGCCTGCCACAGGGTGTCCTTGCCGAACCAGACCTTGAGGTCGCCATCGATGGCGGGGACCCACGGCATGGGTTTTACGTGCTTGTAGTGCAGCGAAATCCACCATGCGGCGTCGCGCGGGGAGACTGTCGTCTCGAAAGCGGACGGGTACGCCGCGAGTAGCTTTGCCGCGGCGGCCGGGGCATCCGCGATCTCCTCGATGGAAGGGAAGAGGGTCTCAATCTCGCCGTGGTCGGCGTCGTTGAGGCGGGCCTCGATGCGGTGAAGAAGGTCGAAGAAGCGGTCGTCCCACGTCGGGTCGACGAAGGGGTGCGCCAGCTCGACGAAGCGGTTCAGCCACTGCGCATACGTCATGGTCTCGACGTCGCCGAAGTAGGGCTTGGACGTCTTGTTCAGCGCCGCGATGATGTCGTCGCGACGGGCGTCGTACTCTTCGAGCGGCAGAGACGTGATGAGACGCGATGCCGCGGCGAAGAAGTTGTCCAGGTCGTGGATGTCCGCGAGCAGGTGGGATTGGGAGGAAGCCACACCGTGAGTGCCGGTGCCGCGGCCAACCCAGCCGCCGTTCGTGTCGTAGCCAATGCCCGGGGTGTTGACGAGGAGTTCCTTGACGGAGTCCGTGGCCTTGGCCTCCTTGGTGGCCATGGCGACGGTGCCGATGAAGACGGCATCGACAGGCATGGCGGGCACATCATATTGGGAAGCCCAGGAGCCGGTGAGGTAGGTCGCGGCGCGCTCCGGGGAGTAGATGCCGCCGCCCACGGCGAGGTAGACGTTGGGGTGCAGGCGGACCTCGGCGTAGGTCTCGAGCAGCATGTCGTCGAGGTTGACCCACGAGTGGTGGCCGCCAGCGTGGCCGTCCTCGACCTGGATGATGATCTGATCCTCCGGGTTCGCGGCGGCGATCTTGAGCACGTCGCGAATCTGCTTCGCGGTGCCCGGCTTGAAAGAGATGAAGGGGAAGCCGTCCTCGTGTAGCTGTGCGAGGAGCTCGGTGGCCTCGTCGACCTCCGGGATACCGGCGGACACACACACGCCGTTGAACGGAGCGCCGGCCGCGCGGGCCTTGGGCACGATGCGGGTCTGGCCGAACTGCAGGTTCCACAGGAAGCGGTCGAAGAACATGGTGTTGAACTGGGCGGTGCGGCCCGGCTTGAGTCTCGACTCCATGACTTCACGGTGCTTGGTGAAGACCTCGTCGGAGTACATGCCGCCACCGGCCATCTCCGTCCAGTAACCGGCGTTGGCGGCCGCGGCGACGATCTCGCCGTCGGCAGAGGTCGGCGTCATGCCGCCAAGCATGATGGGGGACAGGCCCGTGAGATCCGAGAAACGGGTCTGCGTATACTCCTGGCCGTCCGGCAGGCGGACGAGGCGGGGAGCGAAGTCGGCGTAGTTCACCGCTTCCGGCAGGGAGTTGCCCGGCGTGGCCAGCGCGTCACGCTGCGCAGGGGACGCAACCTCGACGACGGCGGCGCCGGAGCCGGCGATAAGGGGAGTGGTGAGGCGAGTGAGGGAGGGATCCAGGGAGAGGAAGTAATCCGCGTCGAGGGCGCGGACCTGTGCGGGCCAATCGTGCGGCTCGACGAGGATGGCGCGGGCCAGCGCATGGTCATTGATGCCGCAGTTCTTCGCCCACTCTTCGGTGAGCTTGGCCGCGTCACGCAGGCAGGTGTGGTGGAAGGGCAGTGCTACCGGCAGCTCGTTGAAGGTCGCGACGAGTTCGTCGCCACCCACCGGACGCTCTTCCAAGTTGTCGTTGAAGGCCTGGGCGGCGGCCTCGAGCGCGGACTGCGTTGCTTGGAGGTCCTCCGGCGCGCCAGCGAGCACGAACGCGCGGCGGCCATTGATGACGGCGATGGCGGCATCGCCCGCGATATTGGCTTCGATGAATTCGCGGGACAGGCCCCGCACAGCCAGCATGTGCGAGCGTGCGTCCGAGCCGCCATGGCTTGCCGATGCCGCCGTCCCCATCAGGATGGCAAGAGTCAGGGCTTCCTGCGGATCCTTGAGCGCGAGCACGCCGAGGGAGCCCTGGGAGTGGCCGGCGGCGAGTTCTGGCTTGAGTCCCAGCTGCTCGAGGTGCTCGATGGCTGCAATCTGGCCGAGGACGATGCCGGGAATGGAGTACGCCGGGAAGACGTCCACCGGCTTGACCGTTGCGTCGCCAGCGAGGAGCTCCTCTAGGCGATCGAAAACGCCCGGGCAGGTCGAGGCGATCTGGCGGGCGATGGGAGCGGCGGTGGCGCGGGCGGCAGTGAGAAGCTCGCGCAAGCGCGTGGCAACGTGCGGGGCCGTGGTGGCCTGGGCAAGCGACGCCTGCCATGCGGAACCCTGGCCTGCGAAGAGGAGGGCGGGGCGCTGCATGGAGTTGAGCGGTGTCAACGACGAAAGCGGCATGTAAGGAAACCTCTGTGATTCTCGGGGATCGTGCGCGATAAAAGGATTGTTAGCAACAACAAACAAATCGCAATTACGCTACCGTAGCCTACTGCTCCGTAACTTTCTAGCTATGACGGCCCAAAACGTGAGGTTTTACTCAACTTTCAGGAAATCTTTAGAAACTTAGTTGTCGTGTGCGCAACCCGACCATGAGGGGTAGACTTAAGGATTCAAGTTAGAAACTGCGCATTTGTGCAGGTTAAAAGTGCTGAAAGGCTTTAGAAATATGGCAAAGATTGGCATCATCCTGGGGTCCATCCGCGAAGGCCGCTCCGGCGAGGCCATCGCGAACTGGGTCAAGGAGATCGCTGACAAGCGCGAGTCCGGCGTCGAGTACGAGCTGCTCGACCTCAAGTCCTTCAACGTCCCGCTGCTCGAGTCCGCCATCGTCCCGGGCATGGCCAACGGTCAGTACGATAACGCCAACGTTCAGGCTTGGGCCGACGCCATCACGTCCTGCGACGGCTTCATCTTCGTCACCCCGGAATACAACCACTCCGTGCCGGGCCCGTTCAAGAACGCCTTCGACTCCATCGCTGAGTGGCAGGGCAAGACCGTCGCCTTCATCGGCTACGGCTTCTCCGGTGGCGTCCGTGCCGTCGAGGCATGGCGCCTAGCCGTCGCGAACTTCTCCATGCACCAGATTCGTGCCCAGGTTGAGCTCAACCTCATCACCGACATGACCGACGGCGAGTTCACCCCGGCCGACTTCAAGTCGGGCCTCGTGGACGGCGTCCTCGCTGAGGTTGAGGCTGCAGTCAAGTAAGCGCCTCCGCTCACCTCTGCATAACCCACCCGTAACTCCCGAAATCTGTCAGATTCTCTGAGTTATGGGTGGGTTCTGCTGATCCTGGGCACCGTCACTTTTTCTAACGCCCCTGACTCAGTCCTGGGCTGTGACACCTTTGCTCCGGGGCCGTCCGCGAGCTGAAGGCTAGCCCCTCAACGTCGCGCCCAAACCCCACCACAACTCTGGAATCCTGTACACAATTCCGAATTGTGGGTGGGGTTTGGGCGCCGTCAGTTTTCTGACGGTCTTATTTGGGCGGAATCACAGAAAGCGCTCCGCGACGGATCGGCGCCTCAGCTTGCCGAGGGCATCGCGGCCGAGATCGTCGACGCGCACAAAAGATCGCGGCACCTTGTAGCGGGCGAGCATGCTGTGGCACCACGCGCGCAACTCGTCATTGGTGGGCGCGGAATGTGCACCGTCATTTTTAATGACGATGCATGCGACGACGTCTTCGGACCCATCCTCGCGTGCGCGGCCGAGGACGGCGGCATCGGAAAGCGCGGGATGCGCGGTGAGGACGTTCTCGACCTCGGCGGGGTAGACGTTGAACCCGCCGGTAATGATGGTCTCCTTGAGTCGCGCGTGGAGAGTGAGGAAGCCGTCCGCGTCCTGCGTGGCGACGTCGCCCGTGCGTAGCCAGCCGTCCTCGAACGCGGCGCGCGTGGCTTCCTCGTTGTGGAGGTAGCCCGCGAAGACCTGGGGCCCGCGGACGAGGAGTTCGCCGGACTCCGGAGAGATGCGGACCTCGGTATCGGGCATCGGAAGGCCAATGCATCCGGCGCGACGGTGTTCATTGAGGGGATTGCAGGCGATGACGGGTGCGGCCTCGGTGAGCCCGTAGCCTTCGACGAGGATGCCGCCGGTGAGTTCTTCCCATTCGGCGACGGTCGCGGCGGGCAGCGTGGCGGCGCCGGAGATGGCCTGCTTAATGCCGTGTGCCTGCGGCGCCGCGCTAATGACGCGCTGATAGATGGTCGGCACGGCGGGCATCCACGTGGGTGGGTGTGCAGATAGCGCGGAGAGAATGAACTCCATCCGTGGCGCGGGCAACAAGGTGATTGTCGCGCCGGAGAGGATTCCGACGGTGAGTGACATGGTGAGGCCGTAGGAATGGAAGAGCGGCAGGACGGCCAGCGCCTGTGGGTGCTCCTCGGGCAGGCGCCACGCCGCCATCTGGAGGGCATTGGCCGCGAGGTTGCCGTGCGTGAGCATGGCGCCCTTGGGCGTGCCTGTCGTGCCCGAGGTATAGAGGATGAGTGCAACGTCAGTTTTAGTGACGGTGACACGTTCCGGCAGTTCAGTGCCGCGGGAGAGGAACTCATTCCAGTCATCGTCGACGTTGATGACGTGCTCGATCTCATCGAGATCCTGGAAGATGGTCACGGCGGGGCCCGCCGCGATGGCGACACGTGCGCCGTGGTCGGCGACCATGGGGGCGAGCTCATGCGCGGTGAACTGGGGGTTGTGTTCGACTACGGTCGCGCCGAGGCGGAGTACTGCGTAGAAGGCGATGACATGCTCGGGGCGGTTGGGCAGCGCGAGAGCGACGAACGCGCCGGGCTTGACGCCCAGTTGAGCGAGTGCTGCGGCGAGACGATCGATCTCGTGATCCAACGAGGCGTAGGTGACGACCTGGTCTACGTAGCGCAGTGCGATGCGGTCTGGGTGGGTGGCGACGGTCTCGGCGAGCTGGCTTACCAAGGTGGCGTCGCCGTAGTCGAGGGATGCGGGCGTCCACGAACCGTAGAACCGGTGCCAGGGTTGAGTTTCCACGCGTCGCCTTTCTTGTTGTCGGACGAAAGTATCCTAACGCGCGGGCAACCTAGAGCAAGATCTTCAAAGACGATTTCAGATATGGCACATGCCGCGCTATCGGAACCGCTCTTTCCGCGGGAGACGTACCTCGGCACACTCACGCGTCCACTCGCCGGCGACAGGGTTCGGATCATCACCGGCGTGCGTCGCGCGGGTAAGTCCACACTACTTCTCGTTCTTCTCCAGCAGCTTGAGCAAGTCGGCTTGGACCTCGCGGCGGCGGATCTTGCCCAGCTGGTCCTTGGCGAGCTCCTCGAAGTGGTAGAAGGTGCGCGGGACTTTGTAGCGGGTGAGACGCGTGCGGGCGAATTCCTTCATGCCCTCAGGGTCGAGTGCGGCGCCGTCGCGGAGGATGACGCAGGCCACGACGTCCTCGGAGCCATCGTCGCGCGGGCGGCCGACCACGGCGACGTCTGTGACGTCGGGGTGGGCGAGCATGGTTTCTTCGACCTCGGCGGGGTAGACGTTGAAGCCGCCGGTGATGATGATCTCCTTGATGCGGCTCACGAGGCGGATGAAGCCGTCTTCTTCCATGATGCCCATGTCGCCGGTGCGGAACCAGTCGCCGTGGAAGGACTCGGCGGTGGCCTCCGGCTTGTTGAGGTAGCCTGTGAAGACCTGCGGACCGCGGACGAGGACCTCGCCGGGCGTGCCGTCGGGCTGTGTTTCGTCGAGGTTATCGGGGTTGCCGATGCGAATCTCGGTATCCGGGAAAGGCAGGCCGATGTAGCCAGGGCGGCGGTTGCTGTTCATAGGGTTACCGACGATGACGGGTGAGGTCTCGGAGAGGCCATAGCCTTCGACGAGGAGACCGCCGGTGAGCTCTTCCCACTCTTTCACGGTCTCCGTGGGCAGGGCGGCCGCACCGGAGAGCGCATTGCGCACGCCGTGGATGCTGATGTTCTTCTCATGCGCGGTGGCGATGATCTTCGAGTACAGCGTGGGCACACCCGGAATCCAGGTGGGCGTGTGCTTCTTCATGATGTCCATGATGAGATCCATCTTCGGCGCCGGGGTGAGCACGAGCTCGCCGCCGATGGCGACCCCGAGTGCCGCGATGAGCGTCATACCGTAGGCATGGAACATGGGCAGCGCCGCGAGCATGCGTTCGCGGTTCTCGCCCAGGCCAGGCACCCAAGCGACACCCATCTTGGTGTTAGCCACGATATTGCCGTGCGTGAGGATCGCGCCCTTGGGCTTGCCTGTCGTGCCGGAGGTGTAGAGGATGATGGCCGGGTCATCCTTGCTTACGTCCTCGGCGTCGATGAAGGCGTGGCCGTCGCCTCCCATTGCGGGGCTGGCCAGGGTGGACCATGGCACGGTATTCGGGGCGGGCGAGGTGAGCTGTGCGCGCTTCTCCGCAATCGGTGGGAGCGGAATGCGCAGCAACAGCGCCTTCATGCGTGGCATGGCGTCCGTCATGTTCACGGAGACGATGGTTTCCAGCGGCGTGGTCTCGCGCAGTTCCTCGAAGACCTCGGAGCGGTTGTCCCACGCGATAACGACGCGGGCTCCGTGATCGATGAAAAGCTCCTCGAGCTCGCGTGCCGTATAGAGCGGGTTGTGCTCGACCACGACAGCGCCGAGTTTGAGGATGGCGTAAAACGCCGCGATGTGCTGCGGGCAGTTGGGCAGCGCGATGGCTACGCGGTCACCCTTGCGGATACCGAGGGCCTTGAGTCCCGCGGCGGCGGCGCGCACCTGCGCGTCGAGCTCGGCATAGGTCTGCGTGCGGCCGAAGAACCAGGTGGCCGGCCACGTGCCGTGGGCCTCGAGGTTCTCGCGGTAGCTGTCGATGAGCGTGGTGTCGTCGTACTCGAGCGTGTGCGGCGTCCAGTCTGCGTAGTACTGCAGCCAGGCCTTGGACTCATAGGCACCCATACCGATCCCCTTTTATTTCTTAAAGTGAACTATCTATTGCGATTAGTATAGCTATGAAAAAAGCCGCCTTTGCGCATTCGGAGCGCTGGGGCGGCCTATTCGTGCAGACTTAGTCCTACTTCTTTTCGGCTTCGAGGCGCTTGATGAGGTCCTCCTGAACCTCACGGCGGCGGATCTTGCCCATCTGATCCTTGGCCAGGGACTCGAAGTGGTAGAAGGTGCGCGGGACCTTGTAACGGGTGAGGCGTTCACGGCAGAATTCCTTGAGGCCTTCGGGGTCGAGTGCGGCTCCGTCAGCCAGATCGATGCAGGCCACGACGTCCTCGGAACCGTCGGAGCGCGGGCGGCCGACCACGGCGGCGTCATCGATGGCCGGGTGGGTGCGCAGGACTTCCTCGACTTCGCCCGGGTAGACGTTGAAGCCGCCGGTGATGATGATTTCCTTGATGCGGCTCACGAGGCGGACGAAGCCATCCTCTTCCATGATGCCGAGGTCGCCGGTGCGGAACCACCCGTCGTGGAAGGCGGCATCGGTAGCCTCAGCATTGTTGAAGTAGCCCTTGAAGACCTGCGGGCCGCGGGCGAGGACCTCGCCCTCCTGGCCGTCCGGCATGGTCTCGTCGAGGTTATCGGGGTTCGCAATGCGGATGTCGGTATCGGGGAAGGGGATGCCCACGTAGCCAGGGCGGCGGTCATCGCTCATGGGGTTGCCCACGATGATCGGCGAGCACTCGGTGAGGCCGTAGCCCTCAACGAGGCGGCCGGCGGTGTACTCCTCCCACTTCTCGACGGTCTGAACCGGCAGAGTAGACGCGCCGGAGAAGGCCGCGCGCACGCCCTTGATCTCCACGGAATCCTTCTCCGCCGCTTCGACGATGCGCTCGTAGAGCGTGGGCACGCCCGGAATCCAGGTGGGGGTGTGCTTCTTCATCAGCCCCATGATGAGCGGGATCTGCGGCTTGGGTAGAAGCACGAGCTCGCCGCCAATGAGTTGAGCGAGGGTCAGGTTCATGGTGAGGCCGTAAGCGTGGAAGAAGGGGAGCGCGGCGAGCATGCGCTCGGGCTGGTCGCCCAGGCCCGGAACCCATGCCTTGCCCTGCAGAATATTGGCGAAGAGGTTGCCATGGCTAAGCTGCGCGCCCTTGGGCTTGCCGGTCGTGCCGGAGGTGTAGAGGATGAGCGCGATGGAGTCCTTGGTGATGGACTCGGGCGACTTCACATCGGAGCCGTCGCCGCCAATGGCGTTGCCGATGAGCGTGTCCCACGGGACGGTATTGGGGGCATCGCCAGTGAGCTGCTCGCGCGTTGACTTGAGGAACGGCGTGCGCAGGGCGAGGCGCTGCACCGTGGGCATGGCGTCGATCATGTTGATGGACACGACCGTCTCCAGCGGGGTGGTGGCGCGCAGCTTCTCCAGCGTGGAGGCCGTCTTATCCCAGGAAATGGCGACGCGGGCGCCGTGATCCTGGAAGAGGCTCTCGAGCTCGTGGGCGGTGTAGAGCGGGTTGTGGAGCACGACCGTGGCGCCCAGCTTGAGGACGGCGTAGAACGCGGCGACGGTCTGCGGGGCGTTGGGGGCGACGATGGCGACGCGGTCGCCCTCGCGGACGCCGAAGGCACGCAGGCCCGCGGCGGCGCGGCGCACCTGACGGTCGAGCTCCGTGTAGGTCTGGGTCTTACCGAAGAAGTAGGTGGCCGGCTTGTCCGCATTGATGGCCAGGTTGTTGTCGTAGATGTCCAACAGCGTTGTGTCGCCGTAGTCGAGGGTATGCGGCGTCCACTCGGGGTAGTACTGGAGCCAGGCTTTGGACTCATAAGCCGACATAAAATGACCTTTCGGTTGCGTAGGTTCTAGCGACCACCCAGTATAACGCGCACGCTCGGCGGACTCGCGGCGCTAGGATGGGCGTCTATGCGTATCGCGATGATCTCCATGCACACCTCGCCCCTGGAACAGCCCGGATCCGGGGATGCGGGCGGCATGAATGTCTACGTCCTCAACACCGCACGCCAACTCGCGCGCCGAGGCATCGAGGTAGACGTCTTTACCCTCGCCACGCGGCCCTCACAGGGCGAGATCGTGGAGGTCGAAGAGGGACTGCGTGTCATCAACATCGTGGCGGGTCCCTACGAAGGTTTGAGCAAAGAAGAGCTGCCCACGCAGCTCGCCGCGTTCGCCGGCGGCATGATTACCTTCGCGCGCTGCTTCGACTTGGACTATGACGTCATCCACTCGCACTACTGGCTCTCGGGCCAGGTGGGCTGGCTGCTGCGTGACCTGTGGGAGGTCCCCCTCGTTCATACCGCGCACACGCTTGCCGCAGTGAAGAACGCGCACCGTACGGCAGATGACACGCAGGAGTCCGAGGCCCGCCGCATCTGCGAGCAGCAGATCGTGGATAACGCGGATCTCCTCGTCGTCAATACGGCGCAGGAGACTCAGGACCTTATTGAGCATTACGATGCCCCGCCGGAGCGCATCGTCGTCGTCTCGCCCGGTGCCGACACCGAGCTTTTTACTCCCGGCACGGACCGCAACACGGAGCGCTCGCGCCGCCTGCTCGGCATTCCGCTGCATATGAAGGTCGTGGCCTTCGTGGGTCGCCTTCAGAAATTTAAGGGCCCCGAGGTCCTCGTGCGCGCCACGGCGGAACTCATCAAGCGCGACCCGTTCCGCAACGTCCGCGTCATTTTCTGCGGCGGGCCCTCGGGCGCGAACGCGACGCCGGAGACCTACCAGAACCTCGCCCGTGAGCTGGGCGTGGAGCGTTATGTCCGCTTCATTGCGCCGCGCCCGCCGGCCGAGCTCGTCGCCGTGTATCAGGCCGCGGATATCGTGGCGGTGCCCAGCTACAACGAGTCCTTCGGCCTCGTCGCCGTGGAAGCGCAGGCATCCGGCACGCCCGTCATCGCCGCGCGCGTGGGCGGGCTGCCTATTGCCGTGGACGACGGGGAGACGGGCTTGCTCGTGGACAACCACGACCCTGAGGCCTGGGCGGACGCGCTGGAACAGCTCCTCGACAACGATGAGCGACGCATCGCGATGGGCGAGGCCGCCGTCGATCATGCACAGAATTTCAGCTGGGCCGCCGCCGCGACGCAGCTCGAGGCCATCTATGCCGATGCCATGAGCATTCAGATCCCGGACTGTCACGCGCGCCGGGCGACGGGCTACTAGATTCGCTTGAGCTAATTCGTTTCATAGAACTTCAGCACCAAGCCCAGCTTGTTATTGATGGCGAGCATGGGAGCGTTGTCCAGCGCGTTATACGTCGTCACGCGCTCGATGTCGGGATAGCGCTGCGCGACTTCGTCCGCGGGCGCGCCGGTGTGCGACTGTGGGGCCCTGCTCCATCGCGTGGGGATGGTCGGGGTAGACATTCGCCGCGGTGAATGCGACGACGCCGTCCACGTCCGCGATTTTCACGATGTCGAGGAACGAATCGATGAGGTCGCCCAGCGGCATAATTCCGGTGAAGAATTCCGCGCGCAGTCCCTCCGGGACTGCCGGGGTGCCCAGCTTGCCGATGCCCACTTCCGACGCTTGCTCCACCAGCCCCAGGTTGCAGCCTGCCGCGCGCAGGATGCGTGCGCGTGGATGTTCCTCGAGCGAGTTCTCGCTTATCGGTAACTGCGTCCACAGCGAGAGCACCGTGCGGCCCGGCGTGGTCAGTGCTCACCGCAAAGTCATCGTGGCCAGTGGCGCAATGGATTGTGCACGGGTGGCCTCCACGTAGGCGGCTATGGCGGTCGACGGCTGGTCGTTCGTGTCGAGGTGCGCGGAGGAGATGCGGATAAGGGGCATGAAATCCTTTGGGTGTGAGGTGTGTTACAGGATGTCTGGTCGGGTAAAAAGAGTAACCAATCAGACAAGCGCGCCGCAGGAAAACCTGGCATGCTGGACACCATGACTAACGGAAAACTCATTCTTCTTCGTCACGGACAGTCCCAGTGGAACGAATCCAACCAGTTCACTGGTTGGGTCGACGTTGACCTCACCGCCAAGGGCGAGGGCGAGGCCAAGCGCGGCGGCGAGCTGCTGCGCGAGCAGGGCATCCTGCCTGAGGTCGTCTACACCTCCCTGCTGCGCCGTGCTATCCGCACTGCCAACATCGCTCTCAACGCCGCGGACCGTCACTGGATCCCGGTCGTCCGCGACTGGCGTCTCAACGAGCGTCACTACGGCGCTCTCCAGGGCCTGAACAAGGCTGAGACCAAGGACAAGTACGGTGAGGAGCAGTTCATGGCATGGCGCCGCTCCTACGGCACCCCGCCGCCGGAGCTCGAGGACTCCTCGGAGTACTCGCAGGCGAACGACCCGCGTTACGCGGATCTGGACCAGGTTCCGCGTACCGAGTGCCTCAAGGACGTCGTCGAGCGCTTCGTCCCGTACTTCGAGTCGGAAATCCTCCCGCGCGCCAAGAAGGGCGAGACCGTCCTCATCGCCGCACACGGCAACTCCCTGCGCGCGCTGGTCAAGCACCTCGACAACATCTCGGATGATGACATCGCGGGGCTCAATATCCCGACCGGCATCCCGCTGGTCTACGAAATCGCGGAAGACGGCTCCGTCGTCAACCCGGGCGGCACCTACCTCGACCCGGAGGCAGCCGCTGCCGGCGCCGCCGCTGTCGCGGCACAGGGCGGCAAGTAAATAACAGCTCGCGCTGCGAACTATCCCCAGGGGGCCTATACTCCCTGGGGATATATTTGTGTCCCCGGCGTTCAATGCCGGGAGAAGAGAAACGAACTTACACAGTACTAGTGGATATTATTTTTGGCCTGGTCGCAGGCGTGATTTTGACGCTGCTGGCGCAGCTGGTGTGGCGTCTCGTCAACGCACGTCTCATGCGCCAAGGCGTCGTCGACGCCCCGAACCAGATCACCACCATCAGCCAGGTGCTCCACCTTGGCGTGCAGGGATCGCCCACGGGACTTATCGTCGTGGCGCAGGCGGGCGACGTCGTGTTGTCCAATAGCTCGGCGCACAGCATGTCGCTCGTGCACGATCGCGTCCTCAACCCGGACGTGTGGAAGGTGGCTCAGGAGGTCTTCAAGGACGGCGAGGAACGCCGTCTCGACGTTGTCATCCGCAAGCGCCGCACGGGCCACCGCGTCACCCAGGTGCAGGCTGTGGTCAAGCCGCTTACTCCGAGTGATGCTCGCTTTGTCATCATCTACGGCACGGACGAGTCCGAGTCGGTGCGCATGGAGGCAGCGCGCCGCGACTTCGTGGCCAACGTCTCGCATGAGCTGAAGACCCCGGTGGGCGGCATCGGCTTGCTCGCCGAGGCACTCCTGCAGGACCCGGATGATCCGGAGCACGTCAAGTATTTCGGCGAGCGCGTCCAGAAGGAAGCCTCGCGCATGGGCAACATGGTCCAGGAGCTCATCGCGCTGTCCAAGCTGCAGGGCGCCGAGCGTCTGCCCAGAATGGAGCCGGTCCGCGTCGACGACATCGTCTCCGAGGCTATTTCGCGCAACCAGCTCACAGCGGACTCGCATGGCATCGAGCTCCTTCGCGGCGAGGACACCGGCGTGGAGGTACTCGCTGACAAGCCGCTGCTGGTCACGGCCGTAACCAACCTCATCTCCAACGCCATCAACTACTCGCCTGAGGCGGCGCCGGTGTCCGTATCGCAGAAGGTCGTGGGTGGGGACATCGTGCTCATCCGCGTCACGGACCGCGGCGTGGGCATTGCGCCGGAAGACCAAAAGCGCGTGTTCGAGCGCTTCTTCCGTGTCGACAAGGCGCGGTCACGTCAGACCGGCGGCACGGGTCTCGGCCTGTCCATCGTCAAACACGTCGTGGCGAACCACGGCGGCAACATCAAACTGTGGTCGCGCCCGGGAACGGGATCGACTTTTACCATTGAACTGCCCGTTCATCACCCTGTATGCGAGACAGATACGGCCTCGACGGGGGATAATGGACACGGCGTCGCTTCCGCGACGGCCGGAAACGCCGGGCGCGTGAGCGCTCGCCGGAAGGACTAGAGAGTAAAGCACATGACTACCATCCTCATCGTTGAAGACGAAGAATCCCTGGCGGATCCGCTCGCCTTTCTTCTGCGGAAGGAAGGCTTCGAGGCTGTCATCGCCTACGACGGCCCTGAGGCGCTCGCCAAGTTCGAGGCCGAGGACATCGACATCGTGCTCCTCGACCTCATGCTGCCCGGCATGTCCGGCACGGACGTGTGCAAGGAGCTGCGCGCACAGTCCAGCGTGCCCATCATCATGGTCACCGCGCGCGACTCGGAAATCGACAAGGTCGTGGGTCTGGAGCTCGGCGCAGACGACTACGTGACGAAGCCCTACTCCTCCCGCGAGCTCATCGCTCGCATCCGCGCAGTCCTGCGCCGTGGCGACGTCCGCCACCACGAGGACGAGGAAGAATTCGAGGAGCAGATCCTCGAAGGCGGCCGCGTGCGCATGGACGTCGAGCGCCACATCGTGACAGTCGAGGACGAGCCCGTCAACATGCCGCTCAAAGAGTTTGATCTCCTCGAATACCTGCTCCGCAACGCCGGACGCGTACTCACCCGTGGCCAGCTCATTGACCGCATTTGGGGCGCGGACTACGTGGGCGACACGAAGACGCTCGACGTCCACGTCAAGCGCCTGCGATCCAAGATTGAGGCGACGCCGTCGCGCCCAGAGCACCTCGTCACGGTGCGCGGCCTCGGGTACAAATTCGAGCTTTAAACCCAGCGCTCGCTGGCTGGGTGCACGGAGACGAGCCCGGCGGCCGCGCGTTTGGCACAGTGCTTGGCGAGGATCGCGTAGGCGTCCTCGCCCATGAGGGCTATGAGCTCGTTCTTCTGGGACTTCCACATGGGCTCGGGGTTGTTGTGGCAGGCGGGGTCCGTCGAGCAATACCAGTCGAAGTCCTCGCCGCCGTTGCCCCAGCCGCGGCGGTCGTATTCGCCGATCTGCGTGCGGAGAATCTCCACGCCGTCGGGGCGCTCTTCGTAGTCCTCGTAGCGGCGTAGCGGCAGCTGCCAGCACACTTCCGGCTTGACCACGGTGAGGTCCTCGCCCTCGGCGAGCGCCCATTGGTGGAGGGCGCAACCGGCACCGGTCTCCCAGCCCGCGCGGTTGGCGAAGATGCAGGCGCCCTCGACGACCGGGGTCTTCAACGCGGGCTCCGGCTCGCCATCGTCACCATCGAGTTCGTCCCACATGAGCCACGGCTCCAGCTCGTCGCCCTCGAGCACAATCTCTTCGGAGGGCGTGCAGCCCGTAACCTCCTCGCGACGCTGCCAATATGTGGCGGGCATGCGCGAGACGGCATCGGCAAGCTGGTCGCGGTCCTGCTCGTCTGCCATGTAGGCACCATGCCCGCAGCAGCCGACATCAGGATTGTTGGAGTCGATGCCGGGGCAGCGCTCGGTACCAAATTGGCACGCGTAATGGGACTCGAGCCACGTGAGATCGATGGAAAAGACGTGCTCAGGATCGTTCGGATCAGTAAATTCAAACCATTCGCGCGGAAAATCCGGGGCTTTTTCGCGACCGGATGCAATCGATATTCCCGCAGGTGAAGTGGCAGGAAAGCCAAGATACACGGGTTTTGTTTTCGGGCGATTCACACTTAACCACGGTAGACCCATTACTCTGTATGTGTGCGATTAGGTGTATTAGACGTGGGAAGCAACACGGTCCATCTCGTGGCGGTCGACGCCAAACTGGGCGGCCGTCCAACTCCGATGAGCGACTGGAAGACCCCTCTGCGCCTCGTGGAGCAGCTCGACAAGCAGGGCAATATCCATGACAAGGGCCTCAAGGCGCTCACGGACTCGGTGGCCGAAGCCTCCGAGCTCGGCAAGAAGCTGGGCTGCGACGAGCTCATTCCATTTGCGACGTCTGCGGTGCGCTCGGCGCCCAATAGCGCCAAAGTTCTCGACCACGTGGAGAAGGAAACCGGCGTCCGCCTGGAGATCCTCTCCGGCAAGGACGAGGCGCGCCTTACTTTCCTTGCCGTGCGCCGTTGGTACGGCTGGTCTGCTGGCCGCATTACCAACCTCGACATCGGCGGCGGCTCGCTGGAGCTGTCCACTGGCACAGACGAGGAGCCGGACATGGCGTTCTCCCTTGATCTGGGTGCTGGCCGCTTGACCCATAACTGGTTTGAGACGGATCCGCCGAGCAAGAAGGACGTCAACGCCTTGCGCGACTACATCGACGCCGAGCTTGCCGAGCCCACCGCGGCAATGAAGACCGTGGGCTCCGCGCGCCTAGCCGTGGGTACCTCGAAGACCTTCCGCAGCTTGGCCCGCCTTACCGGCGCCGCACCGTCCTCAGCTGGGCCTTTCGTCAAGCGAACCCTTACCGCTGCGGGTCTGCGCCAGCTAATTTCCTTCATTTCGCGCATGACAGCTGCGGACCGCGCGGACCTCGAAGGTGTTAGCTCCAACCGCTCGCACCAGATTGTTGCCGGTGCCTTAGTAGCGGAAGCGTCCATGCGCGCTCTAGGCTTGGAACAACTGGAGATTTGTCCCTGGGCTCTGCGCGAGGGTGTTATCCTGAGACGTCTCGACAAAGGTCTCGGCGCAGACCCTCAGAAAGAATTGGTTTAGTAAGACATGGCTGAAGAGAAGCAATTGACTGTTGCGGAGCTCCTTGCCCGCAACAAGCAGGAGCGCACGGGCGGCGACAAGCCGCGCCGTCGCCGCCGCAGCCTGGAAGAAGGCGGCGTTTCCGTCGCCGAGCTCACCGGCTCGCTCAAGAAGGTCGAGGCTACTCCGGCGCAGGCGAAGCACTCGAACGTCGACATTGACGAGACCGCTCCGGTCATCCCGGCGCCCAAGCCTGAGGCCGCGCAGTCCGATGCCGCACAGTCGGACGCTGCGAAGTCTGCTCCGGCGCAGTCCGAAGCTGAGCGCATCGAAGCTCTGAAGAAGGCCGAATTCGCGAAGAAGGCGGAGGAAGCCAAGAAGAAGGCTGCCGAAAAGAAGGCGACCGAGGACAAGGCTGCTGCGTCGTCCATCGACGAGGCACCGCTGGATCCCAAGGCTGAGGAAAACCGCCGCATTCTCGCCGAGAAGCGCGAGCGCGATGCTGTGACGGCGGCGTCTACGCCGTCGACGGGGGATACCACCGTCATCAAGAAGGTCGAGGACGAGCCGGCGGCGCAGCTCGAGGATGCTGCGACCACCGAAATCGACCGAGTGGATGATGCCGAGGACGCCGATCCTGCCGAGTACGAGGATGCCGAGGACGACGGCAAGCTCAATCCCGTGTCCATCATCCTGCTCGCACTCGTGGGCATCGTGCTGGGCGCCGTGGTCTACAAGGGCTTCGAAATCCTGTGGACCAACTTCAACAAGGGCCTTGTGGCCGCGCTCGCCGTGGCTGTGACCGCCGCGATGGCAGGCGTCGTGCACGCCCTGCGCACGGATCGCGACAAGGCGGCGATTGTCTTGTCCATCATCGTGGGCCTGGTGCTCACGTTCGGCGCGCTGCTCACGGCATAAAGTCACGGCATAAAGCGTCGCCGCGGCTAACCCCCGGGACCGACACGATGTGTACGGCCCCGGGGGTTTCGCTATAGGGTGGCAGCATGACTGAGAACGCATCAACTTCCACTGCCCAGCACACCGTCACCGTCATTGGCGGCGGCCAGATTGGCGAGGCGCTCGTCTCTGGTCTCGCCGCGTCGGGAGAGACTGCCATGACGGTGACTAACCGCCGCGCCGAACGTCGCGCCGAGCTTGCAGACCATTACGGCGTGTCCACGACGGACGACAACGCGGCGGCGGTCAAAGACGCCGACGTAGTCTTCCTGTGCGTGAAGCCCTACGCCATCGTCGACGTCGCCAAGGAGATTGCGGACGCGCTGCCGCAGGACGCTGTTGTGGTGTCGCTGGCGGCGGGCGTGCGTCTGGAGACCCTTGAGGCCGCCGTCGCCAACCCTGTGGTGCGCGTCATGCCCAATACGCCCATGCTGTTGGGCCGTGGCATGTCCATCGTGACGCCGGGTTCGCGCGTGAGCGACGAGCAGCTGGCCCTCGTGCGCGAACTCATGGATGCGGTGGGGGAGACCGCGATCGTCGAGGAGAAGAACATGGATGCCGCAACGGCGCTGTCGGGCTCCTCGCCCGCCTACTTCTTCCTCGTGGCCGACGCCCTCATTGACGCTGGCGTCGCGCTCGGCGTGCCGAGGGATACGGCGTCGAAGCTCGTCAACTACGCCCTGGCCGGCTCCGGAGAGATGCTCATCAACTCCGGCTCCGAGGCGTCGACGCTGCGCGCCAACGTCACCTCGCCGGGCGGCACGACGGCCGCAGCCGTCCGCGAGCTTGAAGAGTCGGGCCTGCGAGGCGCCTTCTATCGTGCCGCGGAGGCTTGCGCGAACCGAGCGGCCGAATTGGGCTAGTGCAGCCGCGAAGAACAGCCCCCCGCGTGGGGGTGTAGGGAAGCCTGTGACACATGCGTCTGCCCGGTAAGAAGTTGTCGTGAGAAACTAATGAGAAAAATATCGGCTATTGAGTCGCATTAGTCACAGGTTTCACGCTAGGCTAGAACAAGCACGTGCGTGTACTCCTGCAGGAGGGGAAGCCTTGCAGCGCGCCACGAGCTGAAGGGTTATACAACTATGGCTAATGAAGATAAAGGAACCTTCTTGACCATCGCTGAGGTCGCGGAAATCATGCGCGTCTCGAAGATGACGGTCTACCGTTTGGTTCACGCTGGCGAAATGCCGGCAGTTCGCGTCGGTCGCTCTTTCCGCGTCCACGAGTCTGCCGTCAACGAGTACCTCGAGGCTTCCGTCTACGGAGCCTAGAGTTATTTTTAGTCGCCAGAAGGCGCCCACTGTCTCTCACAGTGGGCGCCTTTGTCATGCGTGCTGGTGCTGAATCTCGCCGTGAGAAAAACTGACGGTCGCGTCTGCGTTGCCGGTGGTCATTTTTGTTGGACTGGGGCCGGTAGGTAAGATGGTGACCATTCGTGTCGGCATCTGCATGCCTGTGACTCTCGCCTGTGTCTCAAGGACTTCGGTTCTGGTAGCGGGCGGTGGACGCAAAGAGTGCACCTTCGCGGCCCAGTAATCCAGGCGGCGCCGGCAGGTCTAGTACGTACTGATCGTGAAAGTGAGGAAACCGTTATGGGTTCTGTTATCAAGAAGCGCCGCAAGCGCATGTCCAAGAAGAAGCACCGCAAGATGCTGCGCCGCACCCGCGTCCAGCGTCGTAAGCTCGGCAAGTAAATCTTGGTCGACGAAAGGTCCCGGTCACACCTCGGTGTGGCCGGGACCTTTCGCATGCGCTTGCCGATGCCCCCCCCTTTTAAAGGTTTCCTTAGCGTCTAGCGTTTGAAAGCCTTCCAGCCGCCGTAGGAGAACAGCGCGGTGACCAGTGCAGGCACGCCGTAGGTACGCACGGCCTTGCGGACGCTGCGGTAGTCGCGGATGAGCCATCCGCGAGCCTCCGCGATATCGCGCAGCTTGGCGTCCGGGTTAATCGCCACGGCGGTGCCCATCATGGACAGCATGGGCACGTCATTCGCGGAATCTGAGTAGGCGGTGCAGCGATCCAGGTCGAGCCCCTCCATCGTCGCGAGCGCCGCAACGGCGTGCTTCTTACCGGGGCCGTGCAGGATGTCGCCCACGAGGCGGCCGGTGAACTTGCCATCCTTGACCTCTGCGACGGTGCCGAGCGCGCCAGTAAACCCGAAGCGGTGTGCCAGAATTTGTGCGAGTTGGACCGGGGTCGCGGTGACGAGCCAGACCTGCTGGCCGGCGTCCAGGTGCATTTCTGCGAGCTGGCGTGTGCCGGGGTAGGCCTTGCGTGCGAGCGATTCGTCCACGATTTCCTCGCAGAGCTGCACCATTTCCTCTACGGAGCGGCCCTTGATGAACTCGAGGGCCTGGATGCGCCCGGCAGCAACGTCGTTGGCGTTCTCGCGGCCCAAGAAGCGGAACTTCGCCTGCTTCCACGCGATGGGGGTGATTTCGCGGATGCGGAAGTAGCGGCGGCGGAACAGTCCCATGGCGAAGACGATGAGCGAGGAACCCTGGATGAGCGTGTTATCCACGTCGAAGAAGGCGGCCGCCCCGGCATCCTGCGGGATATCGGGGTCGGGCGGGGTGATGCGGGCGCGTCCGGCCGAAGTGAACGAACCCTCGACCGAGTCCACGCCGGCCGTGTAGTTATCAAGCGTGATGTCGAAGAGATCCGCTGCGGCGGCCGCGGCGGCTTCGCCGGCCGTACGCTGGGCGGCATCGTCAAGCGGGGCGAGCGCCGTGTTCTCAAGGAAATTGCGCAGATTGCCGCGGCTGGCCGTCCAATTCGCGAGGAAGTCGCGGGGTGAGGGCGGCATGGACGGTGGGGTAGGGGTGGCGGACACGAGGCTCCTTGGACTGCGGCGGTATCGTGTACATCTTAGGACGAAACAGCTCAGCGCGAAGGGTGAGGGAAAATGCGACAAGTCGAACTCATGGTGCGCGCCACGTGTGGATCCTGCACGCGCGTCTATGCGCAGATAGAGCCCGTGGTCGCGGCCGCTGGCGCGAGCCTGACCGCGCGCGACGTTGACGAGGACAAAGAGCTGGCGATGGAATATGGCGACCGCATTCCGGTTGTGGTGATAGATGGCGAAGAATTCGCCTGTTGGGAAGTCGACAACGATGAGCTCGCTGCCGAACTTGCGGTAGACTAAGCCCACCCTTACTACCCCTAGGGTAGGCACAGCTAGTAGTCTTTTGGTTGATTTTTCTCATCCAAAGGGTTGATAAGGAGCGTTCATGAGCGTGCTGGTCGTAGGCATGTCCTACCAGTCGGCGCCGGTTGCGTTACTGGAGCGGCTGAGCATGGCCGATGAGATCCAAAACGACGCATGCGGCAAGCTGGTGGGCCAGGGCTCTCTCAGCGAAGCGATGATCATTTCCACATGCAACCGCATGGAGGTCTACACCGTCACCAATTCCTTCCACACGGGTGTCAAGGATGTCGTCGACGTGCTGGAGAAGCAGTCCGGCGTGACGGCCGATGAGCTGCGCAACTACCTGTATGTCCGCTACGCGGACGCGGCAGCGGAGCACCTCATGAACGTCACCTCGGGCCTGGACTCAATGGTCGTGGGAGAGCAGCAGATCATTGGCCAGGTGCGCACGGCGTACCAGAAGGCCGCGGATCAGGGCACGGTGGGTCCGCGCATTCACGCGCTCGCGCAGTCCGCGCTCCACGCCGGCAAGCGCGTGCACTCGGAAACCGCCATCGATGACGCCGGCGCGTCCATGGTCTCCTTCTCCTTTGACCGTGCGTTGCAGGTCATGGGTACCTCGGATCTCGCAGGCAAGACCGTGCTCATCCTCGGCGCCGGCGCCATGGCTTCGCTCGCCGCGACGCACGCGGGCCGACTGGGCGCGAGCCTCATCATCGCGAACCGCACGCGTGAGCGCGCCGAGCGCGTCGCCGACCACGCCGCTCAGGCTGGCGTGAAGGCTGAGGTCGTCGACTTCGCGGATCGCGCCACTGTCCTTGATCGCGTCGACGTCGCCGTCTCCGCCACGGGCGCGCAGGGGTTTACCATCGCTGCGTCCGACATGCCGGACCGCGAACTCATGCTCATCGATCTCTCGCTTCCGCGCGACATTGATGAGGCCTGCGCTAAGAAGGACGGCATCGAGCTCGTCAATATCGACCGCCTGTCCAACGACCTCACCAGCGGCGAGGTCCACGAGGGGCCGCACTCCCAGGCGCGCGATATCGTGCGTGAGGAGCTGGATTCCTACAGCTCGGCACAGCGCGTACGTGACGTGGCACCTGCGGTCTCCGCACTACGTAAGCATGCCGCGGACCTCGTGCACTGTGAGGCCGCGCGCCTCGAGCAGAAGCACCCAGAACTCACGGAAGCACAGCTCAAGGACGTCAACCGCGCCCTCAAGCGCGTGGTGGACAAGCTGCTCCACGAGCCGACGGTGCGTGCTAAACAGCTCGCCGCGACGTCTGGCACCGTGAGCCATGAGACCGCCTTGCAGCAGCTCTTTGGCCTCAACCTCGAGGACACCGGCTCTGAGGGCGTTGCTGTCAACGCTGCCGAACTGCCCACCGAAATTTAGGAGATAAACACCATGTTCAAAATCGGTACGCGCGGCTCCATGCTCGCCACCACGCAGTCCGGCCACGTGCGCGATTGGCTCGCGGCGGCGGGCTACCCGGTGCAGCTCCACATCGTGACGACGGCGGGTGATACCAACATGGCGCCCGTCGAGCGCATTGGTGTGGGCGTCTTTACTCAGGCGCTGCGCGAGGCACTCGACCGTGGCGAGTGCGATATCGCAGTCCACTCCTTCAAGGATCTTCCCACCGCAGCCGATGAGCGTTTCCGCCTCATCGTGCCGCAGCGTGAAGATAACCGCGAAGCCCTCATCGCTCGCGACGGCCTTAGCCTCGCCGAGCTTCCCGAGGGTGCCACCGTGGGCACCTCCGCCCCGCGCCGCATCTCGCAGCTCAAGGCCCTGCGCCCCGACCTGGACATCCGCCCCCTCCGCGGTAACATCGATACGCGTATGGGCAAGGTGACCTCCGGTGAACTCGACGCCGTCATCCTTGCCTACGCTGGCCTTTCCCGCGCGGGTCGTGCGGACGCGGCAACCCAGGTCTTCGATCCTGACACGTTCATGCCCGCCCCGGCGCAGGGTGCCTTGGCGATTGAGGCCAAGGTGGGAACGGCGGCATCGGAAGCCTTGGATGCCATCGTGGACCCGCGCGCACTCGCCGCAGCTCAGGCCGAGCGCCAGGTGCTCGCGCGCCTTGAGGCCGGCTGCACCGCGCCCGTCGCGGCGACCTCCCACTGGGACGGCGACCAGCTCACGGTCCGCGGCGGCGTCTTCGCGCTCGACGGATCACGCCAGCTCATTTCCGAGGCGACAGGCACAGACGCCAGCGCCTTGGGTCACCGCGTGGCCGAGGATCTCTTCGCTCGCGGCGCGGCAGAGCTCCTGAGCTAATTTCGCTTACTGCAGGTTTTAAATTAAAGTGTGGATACCACATGCCGCGATCTGATCCCGGCATGACCCCCGTGTAAGAGCGTGTCGCCCTGAACTTGAAGCCCGTACATAGAAAAGAACCTTCACATTGAGCAACCCCGTGTCAGCGTCTATTTCTGACTCCCCGGAGCCACTGGGCAAAGTCATCTTCGTCGGCGCTGGTCCAGGCAACCCTGACCTGTTGACCATTCGTGCCCGTGAGGTGCTCGCGCATAACGCGCTTGCCGTCGTCGATCCGGAGGTCACGGGCGGTATTCGCGAGACCATCGCGTCCGCGCTCCCGGTTCCACAAGAGCTTCTTGATGCCGCCGAGGAGGAGTACGCCCGCATCTGCGCCGAGGCAAAGGCCAACGGCGCGCGTCGCAAGCCGCCGCGCCCCGCCGCCCCGACTGCCGCCATCATCGAAGACCCGGCAGAGGATCTCATCGCGCAGTTCCAGTCCGCGCTCGACCAAGGCGGGGACGTCATCCGTCTCGTGGCTGGCAACCCGCTGGGCCGCGAGTCCATTAAGGACGAGATTTCGTCCGTCGCCGCAGCAGGCATGGAATTCCAGGTCGTGCCGGGCATGTCCCTGCCGTCCACCGTGCCCTCCTTTGCTGGTCTCGCGCTCGGCTCGGCCTACACCGAAGCTGATCTCAGCGACGGTGCCGACTGGGACGCCCTGGCCAACGCCACCCAGCCGCTCGTCCTGCAGACCACGCAGGAGCAGCTCGCGGATATCTCGCGCGAGCTGCAGTCCCGCGGCATGCCTGCGGACACGGAGGCCTACGTGACGGTGCATGGCACCACGCGTCTCCAGCGCACCCACGAGACCACGCTTGGCACCCTGGGCAAGCTCTGCGCCGAACTTCCCGGCCCGCTTGTCGTGACCCTGGGCCGTAGCTTCGATGACCGCACGAAATACTCGTGGTGGGAAAACCGCCCGCTCTACGGCTGGCGCGTGCTCGTGCCGCGCACCAAGGAGCAGGCCGCCGCGATGTCCGCGCGTCTCGCCGGCTACGGTGCTATTCCGCAGTCTGTGCCCACTATCTCCGTCGAGCCGCCGCGCAACCCGGCGCAGATGGATCGCGCCATCAAGGGCATTGTCGAAGGCCGCTACAAGTGGATCATTTTCACCTCCGTTAATGCGGTGAAAGCAGTCTGGGACAAGATCTTCGAGCTCGGCCTCGACGCCCGCGATTTCGCCGGCGTTCACCTTGCCGCCGTGGGCCAGAAGACGGCCGACGCCATCCGTGAAAAGGGCATGGTCCCCGAGCTGCTCCCAGATCGCACGAAGCAGAATGCCGAAGGCCTGCTCGAGGTTTTCCCCAATTACGTGGAAGACATCGACGCCGTGGGCCGCATCCTCCTGCCGCGCGCCGATCTTGCTGGCGAGGCCCTGCCCAAGGGCCTCGAGGCCCTCGGTTGGGAAGTCGACGATGTCGTTGCCTACCGCACCGTCCGTGCCGCCCCGCCGTCAGCGGAAATCCGCGACATGATTAAGTCCGGCGCTTTTGACGCTGTGGCGTTCACGTCCGGCTCGACCGTGCGCAACCTCGTGGGCATCGCCGGCAAACCGCACGCCCGCACGATCATCGCCTGCATCGGCCCCTCTACGCAGGCCGCCGCGGAAGAGATGGGCCTGCGCGTCGACGTCGTCCCGGAGGTTGCGGAAGTGCCCGCGCTTATCGATGCCCTCGCGGAGCACGTCGCTGCCCTGCGCGCCGCCGGCAATCTTCCCGCGCCGCGGAAGAAGCGCCGTGCGCGCAAGAAGGCTACTAAAGTCGATTAGGCATTAACTACTTGTGTAAAAGGAGCATTCACGCTGTGAGCACCTTCCCTGTCCGTCGTCCGCGCCGCCTGCGCCAGTCGCCCGCCATGCGGGAGCTCGTTGCCGAGACGCACCTGCACCCGAGCGACCTCATCCTCCCGATGTTCGTCGCGGATGGAATCTCCGAAAAGCGCGAGATTTCCGCCATGCCGGGCGTCTACCAGCACACCATCGACTCGCTCAAGGCCGCCGCCCACGAAGCGCTCGACGCGGGTGTGCCGTGCATCGATCTCTTCGGCGTGCCGCTCGACGAGGACAAGGACGCCACGGGCTCCGTTGCCTGGCAGCCGGACGGCATCTTGAACCGCGGCATTCAGGCCCTGCGCGAGGAATTCGGCGACGACCTGCTCATCATGGCCGATACCTGCCTTGACGAATTTACCGACCATGGACACTGCGGCGTCCTCGACGACCGCGGCCGCGTGGACAACGACGCCACCCTGCAGCTTTACGCCGACATGGCGCGTGCTCAGGCCCGCGCCGGTGCCCACATCGTCTCGCCGTCCGGCATGATGGACGGCCAGATTGGCGTGATCCGCGAAGCTCTTGACGAGGGTGGTCACGAGGACGTCGCCATCATGGCCTACTCCGCTAAGTACGCCTCCGCGTTCTTCGGCCCGTTCCGCGAGGCCGTCGGCTCCTCCCTCCAGGGCGACCGCCGCACCTACCAGCAGGATCCGCGCAACTTCCGCGAGTCCATGCTTGAAGTCGAGCTCGACATCGACGAGGGCGCCGACTTCGTGATGGTCAAGCCCGCCCTGCCGTACCTCGACGTGCTCTCTGCCATCGCCGAGTTCTCCTCCGTGCCTGTCGCCGCGTACCAGGTCTCTGGCGAGTACGCGATGGTCAAGGCGGCCGGCGCCAACGGCTGGATCGACGAGCACGCCGTCATGATGGAGTCGCTTACCGCCATTAAGCGCGCGGGCGCTGACCAAATTTTCACGTACTACGCCGTCGAGGCCGCCCGCGAGCTGAAGGCTTAACACTTTGAGCGAGACTCCAGACCAGACCCCAGACACGACTGCTGCGAAGAAGCAGGAGAAGTCCCCGTGGCCCGAGGCCGCGGTCTACGCCATGGGCGTGTGGGCCGTCGCTCTCGGCGCGGAGGTCGTCCACCAGATCCTGCAGGTCATCCTCGGCATTCTCAACCGTGACGTCATGGTCGCTCAGATGTCGAAGTTCCTGCGCGACGAGGACCCCACCGCGTATTCGGACGGACTCGTGCGGCTCTCGGCGTACCTGTCCATCGGCTTTTCCGCCTTCGTCGCGTTTGTGATCTTGGGAGTGCTCGCCTGGATGCTCACCCTCTTCCGTGCGAAGCACAAGTGGGCGGGAACTGCGCGCCGCCTGTTGTTCATCTTCGGGCTCTACTACGCCTTGCGCGTCGTCTTCGTCTTCGTCACCTCGCCCGCGGGCTCCGATGCCCCCGATTGGCTCTTTGCCATTGACGGCATGATCCAAATCGTCGCTGGCGTCGCCGGTGGTCTCGGCGTCTACTTCGGTTCCCGCGAGCCGGTCATCAAGTACACCGGCGAGTACGAGCAAATCCGCAAGCTCCAGAAGGAGCTCGAGGAGGAGCAGAAGAAGCGCGAGGAAGAAAAGAAGCGCGAAGCCGAAGAGAAAAAGAAAGACGACGCCCCGCGATGACGAACGCCTTTCCCCACGACTACAACCGAGCTGCGCGCGGACAGAAGAAACCCGTCGATCTTGGGATCTGGCCCAACTCACTGAAGTACGCCTACTGGGTATTCGTCGTCGCCGCGGTCTACCTGGCGCTCACCGGACTCGCCGGCTTCTTCGGCCCGGGCGACTCGTCGAATACCGCCTTCTCCCAGTTCCTCGCCGAGAATCGCCATTTCGTGTCGTGGACGAATCTCGCCGCCGCCATCATTATCGCGCTCGTCGCGCCACAGCTCGCCCGCGCAATGAAGCACGCGCGCACCATTCTCGCAGCCGTCGTCGGCTTGTCCTGCTTCTTCAATATCGCGGCTATCGCCATCGGCGCGGGTGGCCTGCTGCTCGTCGCCATCCCGTTCCTCCTCCTCGGCGCGACGGTGCTCATGTACCGCCCCGACGCGAATGAGTTCATTCGCGAAAACAATCGCCCGACGCTTGATTAACTCTCTTCACAACACAAAGGATCCCAGCATGACCACTCGCAATGCCCCGATCATCGAGGCCGCCTATGGCCGCACGCCGTCCCGCCCGCCGGTGTGGTTCATGCGCCAGGCTGGGCGCTCCCTGCCGGAGTACAAGAAGGTGCGCGAGGGCATCGACATGCTCGACTCCTGCTTCATGCCGGAGCTGCTCGCTGAGATCACCCTCCAGCCGGTGCGCCGCCACGACGTGGACGCTGCCATCCTCTTCTCGGACATCGTGGTCCCGCTCAAGGCGGCGGGCGTCGACGTCGAGATCGTCCCCGGCCGCGGCCCTGTCATGGACGCCCCGGTCCGTACCGAGGCCGACATCGCGAACCTGCCCATTCTTGACCACGAGATCACCGAGGTCGCCCAAGGTATCCAGATCATCAACGACGAACTCACCGAGACCCAAGCCCTCATCGGCTTCGTCGGCGCACCGTTTACTCTCGCCAGCTACCTCATCGAGGGCGGCCCCTCCAAGAACCACGAGCGCACCAAGGCGCTCATGCACTCCCAGCCCCAGCTGTGGCATGCGCTCATGGAACGACTCACGCCGACCATCATCGCGTTCCTCGAGCAGCAGATGGCTGCCGGCATCGACGCCATGCAGCTCTTCGATTCCTGGGCGGGCTTCCTCAACGAGGCGGACTACCGCGAGTTTGTCCTGCCCTACTCGACCCGCATTCTCGCTACTGCCGCAGGCCGGATTCCCCGCATTCACTTCGGCGTCGGCACCGGTGAGCTGCTCACGGCCATGTCCGAGGCCGGCTCCGAGGTCATGGGCGTCGACTACCGCGTCTCCATGGACGCTGCTGCGCACAGAGTCAACACCAAGGTCCTCCAAGGCAACCTCGACCCGGCGCTGCTCTTCGCTGGCGACGATGCCGTCCGCAAACAGGTACAAAGGATCAAGAGCGAGGTCGACGCCGCCGGCGTCGGCCACATCTGGAACCTCGGCCACGGGGTTCTGCCCACCACTGACGCCGACGCTATCACTCGCGCCGTCGCCATCATTCACAACGAAGGCTAGAGGAGAAGGCTAATAATGAAGATTGCCATCATCGGAGCCGGCGTCGCCGGGCTTACTGCGGCCTATGAGCTGCGCGACCACGAGGTGTACGTGTTCGAGGCGGCGGGGCGCATCGGCGGCAAGTTGCACACCGTGCCCTTCAACGACGGTCCTATGGACATGGGCGCCGAGGCCTTCATCGCTCGCCGCACGGACGCCGTCGCGTTCTTCGAGGAACTCGGCCTCACTGACTTTGCGCGTCCGAATCGGGAGCTGCGCCCCCGCATCTATTCCGGCGGCGAGCTCCACTTCCTGCCCAAGGGCGGCATGATGGGTATCCCGTCGCAGCCCATTGACCTGGTTTCTGATGAGACCAACGCCCGCATCGAAAACGAGCAGCCCTTCGAGTGGACCCCGGGCCAGGACGTCTCCGTGGGCAAACTCATTCGCCAGCAGTATGGCGATGACGTTGTCGACCACGTGGTCTCGGCGCTGCTTGGCGGCGTGTACTCTTGCACCGCTGATGACCTCGGCGTCCGCGCAACGGTGCCACAGCTTGCCGATGCCCTCGACACCCTCGCCGCCGAGGGCCCCGTCACCCTCTCCGCTGCCATCACGCACATCGAGTCCAACCGTTCGCCGGCCGAGGGCTCTGTCTTCGCCGCGTTCCCGGGTGGCTACGCGACGCTTTACGAGACCCTCGCCGAGAAATCTGGCGCCGAGATCCACCTCGACACCTTCATTTCGGGTGTCACAAAAACTGACGCTGGCTTCAAGGTCGCCGGTGCCCCCGCTGAGCTGGGCGAGTTCGACCGTGTCCTCTTCGCAACCCCGGCTCCCACCACCGCGCGCCTGCTACCGAAGGTCGCCCCCAAGGCTGCCGATGCCCTCAAGTCCGTCAAGCTCGCCAGCTCCGCCGTCGTTGGTTTCAACTTCGCGTCCAACGTCGACCCGGAGGGCAATAAGATTCCGGACGCCACCGGCATCCTCATCGCCGCTGACGAGCCCGACCTGCATGCAAAAGCATTCACCATCTCGTCTAACAAGTGGCCGCACATCGGCGAGCGCCCCGGCTTCATCGTCCGTGCTTCCTTCGGCCGCTATGGCGATGACGCCCTCGTCCGCGCCGAGGAAGACGACCTCGTCGACTACGCGCTCGACGATCTGCAGAAGATCACCGGCTTCGATGGCCGCGCGACCGGAGTGAACGAAATCTACACCCAGCGCTGGTTCGGTGGCCTGCCGCGCTACGACGAGACCCACCTTGCAACGGTCGAGGCCACGCGCGCAGCCATCGCCGAGGTTCCCGGCATCGACGTCACCGGCGCCTGGGCCGGCGGCGTGGGCGTGCCCGCGGTTATTGCTGACTCACGAGCAGCGGCAGCGCGATTGATCCAATAATGAGCAACGCAATGGCGGCCAAGAACGCCTTGGCCTGCCAGCGCGCGTAGTTGAAGTCGATGCCCACCCCGAAACGCTTCTCCACCAGCACGGCTGGGTCGTCTGGGTTGTAGTAGAACATGCCTGCCTTGTAGAGGTGGTCGTTTGAGGTGTCACTTTTTCTGACGGTCGGGCGCGTGTCCTTGTTAATCCTTGTGGACGAAGATGGACGAGAAGTCCTCGTTGCCGTGGCCGAGTTCCTGCTGGTGCTCGAAGCGTGCGATGGCGGCCTCGACGGCGGGCAGCGGCTCGGTGGCCGTGGCGACCATGAGCTTGGAATCCTTGCACAGTGCGTCCACCGTGAAGTCGCCCGGATCGGTCGAACGCTCGCCGCGGATGAATGGGCCCTTCATGGTGGCCATGAAGTTGAGGCCTGTGATGGAGAGCATGTCAAGGACCTGCTCCTCGCTGAAGCCCTCGGCGTCGCCGAGCACGAGGGCTTCCTTGACGCCCTCGGCCATGACAGAGAGCGCCATGTTGGCGAGCAGCTTGCCGGTCGCGGCGGCCGCGCCGGAGTCGACGGGGATGAGCTTGTCTGGGTGGGCCCAGGGGCGGGCGATCTCAACGGCGAGATCCCTGATATCGCGATTCGCGCCGCCCACATAGACGCCCAGCTCGCCCGCGCGGGCCGGACCGAGTGAGCCCACGACGGGCGCGTGGACGTACGTGGGCACGGCCTCTGCGAACTCGCGGGCGGCGGCAGGGGAGACAGTCGTCGTGTCGATCCACGGGATACCGGCGGGGATAACGTCAGTTTTAATGACGGCCTCGCGCACATCGTCAGGGCCGAAGAGCGAGGTGATGATGACCTCGGCGTCCTTGACAGCGCCCTGCGGAGTCGCGGCCTGTGTAGCGCCCTCGTCGACGAGCGGCTGCGCGCGCTCGGCAGTGCGGTTCCACACGGTGACCTCGTGGTCCTTCAAAAGATGACGGGCCAATTCAGTGCCCATACGGCCAGTACCTAAAAATGCGATCTTCATGGAATCGAGTGTGCCAGAATGGTGCGCAGGCGCGCAGAGTTTTGCGCCCCGGACGAGGGAGCCGTACCCGGCCACGCGACAAGACGGCCAGAAGGATAGCTATGTCTTGGCTCGTGTTGGTAATCTCCGGTTTGTTTGAGGCGGTGTGGGCGACCGCGCTCGACCGCTCGGCAGGCATGACGAAGCTCTGGCCCACTGTCATTTTCTTTGCGGGGCTCGCGGTGTCTATGGGCGGGCTCGCGTGGGCGCTTAAGTCGCTTCCGGTGGGAACTGCGTATGCCGTGTGGGTGGGCATCGGCGCGGTGGCGACGCTGGGCTACTCCTTCCTCACGGGTGCTGAGACGATGACCGCGGTGAAACTGCTGTTCGTGGCGATGATTGTGGGCGGAATTATCGGGCTGAAGGTCACCGGCTAGGCGGAACTAGAACGGCGCGGGCTCGTCCGGGTCGGGCTGCGGGGCCTCGTAAATTTCAACAATCTGGCCGTCGAGCTCGATCTTGAGGGCCTGGGCCTCGGCGCGGGAGCTGCGGCGACGGGCCTGGATGTTCTGGGAGACGGACTGGACCCAGTGCTTCTGCTTGGGCGAGAGCGGGCCCGAGGGCTCCGTGATTTCCCAGGTGCCGTCCTCGAAAAGGAAGACAAGATCTCCCGTTTCCGGGTGAGGGATGTAATAGAAACGCCCGTCCGTCTTCATATTGTGGTGGTGCTGGCAGAAGGAGAACAGGTTCGACGGGTGCGTGGGGCCACCGTCAGAAAAATCGACGCAATGATCCTTCTGGCACTTGTGTGCGGGGCGCTTACATCCAGGGAAGCGACACGTGCCGTCGCGGCCCTCGATGAATTTCGCCATGACGTCCGGTGTCTTGTACGAACAAGACTCCTCGACCTGGGACTCGTCGCGAACCACGGTGGGCGTTAGATTTTCTAACGTCGTGCCATAGCCCTCGATGAAGGTGGGCGCGAATTCCACGTCCGTCGCGCGGTACGTGTGGAGGATGACGTGCGCGGTGGGCTTGACGGCGCCAGTAAGCAGCGCCACGGCGGCATCGGCAAGCGGGACGCCGAGCTCCTTGGCCATCTCGCGGACCTGCTGGTCGATGATGGCGCGGGTTTCTTCCTCGACCTCGAGGGAGATGAATTCGGAATCGGAGCGGAAGCGGCGCTTCTTGTGCCCCTTGCGCATGGCGATGGTGTCATCGAGCGCCGTGATGATTTCGCGGACCCGGCGCACGATATTGGCGCGCGTGGGCAGATGTTGGTTGGCGCGCCGGGGCGTGAGGTAGTCGATGAGCGCCTGATCGACCTGGTCGTAGAGGAACTGTGGTGCGACGCCGAGGCGGTCGAGCGCCTTGTCAATGCCGATGAGACGATTGAAGTCGAGCAAGAAATACTTTGCCTGGAGGGCAGCCAGCTTGGGCAGCTCGCGCAGGCGGTAGAGGGCGGAGATGTAGTTATTGATTTCGGTGAGATCCTTGCCCGTGATGGCCTGAAGGCGGCGCAGGACGAGATCGATGTCGAGAGAGGGCTCCGGGAGATGCTTTTCCCAGAATGCGAATTCTTCGCGGCGCATGCGGGCGGCTTCGCGGGTCTCGGGGCAGTCGGGGTTGGTGGGAGCGTAGAAACGGGTGGGCGGGGTGGAAGTAGTGGTGGCGGTCGTCATGATTCGGCTCCGGGAGAGATATGAAGGAGGGGAACTAACGTACGAATGCCACTCTAAAATAGGGGGTCAACATGAACGCATGTATATGCGTTGAACAGCGGTTATGTGAAGTTCAGGTGGTCTGGCATGCGGGGGGCAGGAAGCGCAGGGATGTTCGGCATTTGGGGTGGTGGCGGCAGAGTAGGTTGCGGCAGGGTGGGCGGCGCAGGAAGCGGCGGCAGGGTCGGAGCGGGAGGTGGCGGCGGCAAGGTGGGGACGGTGGGCAGAGCAGGAAGTTCGGGCATGCGAGGGAGCGCGGGAGCTTTGGATCGTGCGGGCTTCGGCGCAGGAGCCGGAGCCGGGGCGGGCGGAGGTGTCGAAAGGGCCGGCGCAGATATGCGGACCGGTGTAGACGTGGATGTGTGCGCGAGGGTGGGAGAGGGGGCATCGGAAAGCGTGGGCGGGGGTGTGGAAGGGCGCGGGCGCAGGGGCGTGGGAGAAAGAGCGGGCGTCCATTCGGCGAAGACGGGCGTGGTGGTGTGGCGCGGTGCGAGCGACGGCGCAGGTGCAGCGCAGGCACACAAGGACAAGGTGAGAGCGGTAATGGCAGAAAAAGTGACGGTGCGTGTGAGCACGATATCCCCCCGGGTATGTGACAGTGTGTGACCCCAGATTAAGCGAGGTGAGGTGCGGTGGCAATATCAGACTTTTGTATGGCGCTTAAATAGTTACAATGATTCCCATGCCTAATATCTCCCAGTCCCAGCAGTGGTTCGAGCGTTCTTCCCAAGTCATCCCCGGCGGCGTGAATTCGCCGGTCCGCGCGTACGGTTCGGTGGGCGGTCAAGCCCGTGTTATCGCACGGGGCAAGGGCTCGCGCCTGTGGGACGTGGACGGTAACGAGTACGTCGATTTGGTGAGCTCCTACGGCCCCATGATTCACGGCAACGCACACCCGGAGATTGTCGAGGCCGTGCAGAAGGCGGCCGTGGATGGCCTGTCCTTCGGCGCGCCCACGGAGGGCGAGGCTCTCCTCGCGGAGGCTATCGTCGAGCGCACCGCTGCGGAGAAGGTCCGTATGGTCAACTCCGGCACGGAGGCCACCATGTCCGCCGTGCGTCTGGCCCGCGGTTTTACGGGCCGTTCTAAAGTCCTCAAGTTTGATGGTTGCTACCACGGCCACGTGGACGCGCTGCTTGCCGCCGCGGGCTCCGGCGTTGCGACGTTCGCGCTCCCGGATTCCCCGGGCGTGACGGGTGCGACGGCGGCGGATACCATCGTCGTGCCCTACAACGATTTGGAGGCCGTGAAGAAGGCTTTTGCTGAGCATCCGGGCGAGATTGCCTGCATCATCGCGGAGGCCGCCGCCGGCAACATGGGCACTGTCGCTCCGGCTGAGGGCTTCAACGCGGCGCTCAAGGAGATTGCGCACGCGGACGGCGCGCTGCTCATCCTCGACGAGGTCATGACCGGTTTCCGTACCTCCTACAAGGGCTGGTACGGCGTGGATGGCGTTGCAGGCGACCTCGTCACCTTCGGAAAGGTCATCTCCGGCGGCCTGCCCGCCGCGGCCTTTGGCGGCCGCGCCGAGATCATGGATTACCTTTCGCCGCTGGGCCCCGTCTACCAGGCGGGCACCCTCTCCGGTAACCCCGTGGCGATGGCCTCTGGCCTCAAGTCGCTGGAGCTTGCCGATGCCCCCCTCTACGACCGCTTGGCTTCCCATGCGGACCGTCTCACCGGCATCCTGTCTGCTGCGTTGTCCGCCGAGGGCGTCGCGCACCATATCCAGCGCGCGTCCACGATGTTCTCCCTGCGCTTCGCGGAGGGCGAGGGTCACAACTTCGAGGAGATGAAGGCCGCGGAGACGTACCGCTTTGCCCCGTTCTTCCACGCGCTGCTGGAGAACGGCGTCTACGCTGCGCCGTCGCCGTTCGAGACGTGGTTTGTATCTGACGCGCTCACCGACGATGATTTTGAGGTAATCGAGAAGGCCGCCAGTGTGGCGGCGAAGGCCGCGGCCGCTGCGCAGCCGGCATCCTAAAAGGAGAACACACTATGTCGACGACCATCGTGCACTTGGTGCGCCACGGCGAGGTGCACAACCCGGAGAAGCTTCTCTACGGGCGCATTCCGGGCTACCATCTGTCCTCGCGCGGCTTCTCCCAGGCTGCGCGTACCGCGCAGTCCTTCCTGGGTCACGACGTGGAGCACTTGGTGGCCTCGCCTCTGCAGCGCACCCAGGAGACCGCGGGTGAGATCGCCAAGGTCGTGGGCCTCGACGTGGAGACGGACAAGGGCCTTATCGAGTCCGGCAACCAGTTTGAGGGCCTGCGCACCAAGGGCTGGAACTCGCAGCTGTGGAACCCCAAGCGCTGGCCGCTCATGCGCAACCCGCTGGAGCCGTCGTGGGGCGAGCACTTCGACGTCATCGCGGATCGCATGATGGCCGCCGTCGAGCGTGGCCGCGTCGCCGCCGAGGGCCACGAAGCCATTCTGGTGTCGCACCAGTTGCCCATCGTCATGGTGCAGCGCACTGTGCTGGGCAAGCGCCTGGCCCATGCCCCCTGGAATCGCGAATGCGAGCTCGCCTCCGTGACCTCGCTCGTGTTTAAGGGCTCCGAAATCACTGACATCTTCTACTCCGCACCGGCACATGAAATTTAAGATCGCTATCGCCGTTGTAGTCGCCGGCCTTACTTTGAGCGCCTGCACCTCGGACAACGCGGACCAAGCCGTCGCCCAGGGGGGAACCTTCGAGTTCATCTCGCCCGGCGGCCAGACCGTCATCGAGTATCCCGCGGAAGAGCGCAAGCCGCTGCAGGACTTCTCGGGCGAGTCCCTCCTGGAAGAAGGGAGGACGATTTCGCTCTCCGATTTCAAAGATGAGATCGTCGTGCTCAACTCGTGGGGCCAGTGGTGCGCGCCGTGCCGCTCCGAGTCGGATGACCTGCAGCGCGTCCAGGAGGAGTTGGACAAGCGTGGCACCGGCACCATCCTGGGCATTAACGTCCGCGACTACAACCCGGACATCTCGCGCGACTTCGTGAAGGATAACGGGATTACCTACCCGTCCATCTACGATCCGCCGTTCAAGACGGCCGCTGCGCTCGGCGGCGTGCCCACGTCCGTCGTGCCCACCACCATCGTGCTCGACAAGCAGCACCGTCCCGCCGCCGTCCTCCTCAAGGAGACGACGGACAAGGAGCTGCTCGAGATCATCGACAAACTGGAGCAGGAATAGATGGGCGAGGCTTTCGCTGATGCCGCGGCGAGCGGCCCACTGCTGCTGGGCCTGCTCGCCGCCGCCGCGGCCGGACTCGTGTCCTTCGCGTCGCCGTGCGTCGTGCCGCTCGTGCCGGGCTATATCTCATACCTCGCCTCCGTCGTCGGCGGCTCGGTGGAGTACGACGCGGCGGGCGTGCGCGTGTCGGGTCGTCGCGGCCGCGTGACGCTCGCGGCAATCCTCTTCGTGCTCGGGTTTACCGTGGTCTTCGTGCTCGCGACGGTCTCCGTCTTCGGCGCGATCTCGGCGCTCCGGCTCAATGCTGACTCCTTGATGCGCGTGGGCGGCGTCATCACGATCCTCATGGGCATCGTCTTCATGGGCATCGTGCCGGTCCTGCAGAAGGACACGCGCATGGCGCCCAAGCGCTGGACCACGTGGCTGGGCGCGCCGCTCCTCGGTGGCGTCTTTGCCCTCGGCTGGACCCCGTGCCTGGGGCCGACGCTCGCGGCCATCATTTCGGTGAGCGCTGGCACCGCGGGCATGACGGCGGTGCGGGGCACGTTCCTCATTGTTGCCTACTGCCTGGGCCTGGGACTGCCGTTTGTGCTCGTGGCCTTGGGCTCGGCTAAGGCAGTGCGCTCCGTCGACTGGTTGCGGCGCCATACCCATGCTATCCAGATCTTCGGCGGCGTGCTCATGATCCTCGTCGGCCTCTCCCTCGTGACGGGGCTGTGGGCAGAGTTTATTAACCTCATCCAGCAGTGGACTTTCAACTACGGCGCGACGCTTATCTAGCAGTCGCGTCTATGTAAGGAGACTTCGTGAAATATTTGCGCAAGGCGTGGCACTGGCTCACCAGTATGCGCACGGCACTGGCCCTGCTTTTCTTGCTCGCCGCCGCCGCCATTCCGGGGTCTCTGTTGCCACAGCGCTCGCTCAACGAGACGAACGTCAACGAGTACATTGCCTCCAACGGCAAGGTCGCGGAGATCTACGACAAGCTTCAGCTTTTCGATGTCTTCGAATCCGTGTGGTTCCAAGCCATCTACCTGTTGCTGGCCATTTCGCTTATCGGATGCATCATCCCGCGCTCATGGGATCACTACAAGGCGTGGCGTTCCAAGCCCACGCGTGCCCCGCGCTACCTGGAGAAGATGCCGCTGCATGCGGCCGCGACCTCGGAACGCTCCTTCGACGAGCTGCAGGCCTCCGCAAAGAAGATGCTGGGCAAGTGGCGTTTCACGGAGGTGCAGCCGGACGAGGATCGCGCCGGGGCGTATTCCATTTCCGCCGAGCGCGGCTACGCCCGCGAGCTTTTTAACCTCATCTTCCACATCGGTCTCGTGGCTATCCTTGCCGCGGTGGCGCTGGGCAAGTTCTTCTCCTACGAAGGCATGGTCATCGTCGTGACGCAGTCCGGCTCCTACGAGAACGCGACGAAGGTCGACCAGTCCACGGAGTTCTGCAATACCTCGACCTCGAACTTCGACTCCTTCCGTGCCGGAGCGCTTTTCGACGGCACAGGCCTCAACCCCTTCTGCTTCATCGCGCATGACTTCACCGCGAAGTACCTGTCCAATGGCCAGGCCGAGATGTTCACCTCGAATATCTCGTATGCCGAGGGTCAGGACATCTACAAGGACGAGTCTGAGTGGCAGGACTACCAGCTGCAGGTCAATCACCCGCTGCGCCTGTCCACGGACCGCGTCTACCTGCAGGGGCACGGCTACGCACCAACCGTGACCATCGAATGGCCGAATGGCGAAAAGCGCACGCAGACCATGCAGTTCCAGCCCACGGAGACGACCCGCTTCCTCTCTTCGGGCGCTATGCGCTTCGACCCGCCGGCGGGCATGTACCCGGACCTCTATGAGCGTCGCCAGAACCAGATCGCGCTGCAGGGCCTTTTTGCACCGACGGCCGAGTGGACCGGCGAGAACGGCAAGATGCTCGCCTCGGCATACCCGGCACTGACAGACCCGGCGCTCGCTATTGACATCTACCGCGGCGACGCGGGCCTCGACACAGGTGTCGCGCAGTCCATCTTCTCGCTCGACTCATCGCTCATGCACTCGGGTCAGCTCCAGAAAGTCGACCGCGTCAACCTCACACAGGGCGAGTCGGTCACGCTCGACGACGGCACGAAGCTCACCTTCGACGGCGCCTCCGAGTTCGCGAATTACCAGATTTCTCACAACCCGGCCCAGACACCGCTGCTCATTGCGGCGCTCGCCATGCTGCTCTCGCTCGTGGGCTCGCTCGTCATCAAGCGCCGCCGCGTGTGGGTGCGCCTGCGCCCGAATGATGATGGCACCACCCAAGTCGAGATGGGCGGTCTCGCGCGCACGGACCGCGCTGGCTGGTCCGAAGAATTCGACAAACTCTACCGCATCCTCATGGAGCTGCCGGACGCGGACGAGGTTGAAGAAGACGATATCTGGGTCGACGACTAGCGTCTTACCCCCGTATCCAGGTCATTAGCAGGATATAAAACTCCGTCAAAAGTTGGACTCGGTCGCCGGGGCGGGGTAGCCTGTGTAACCATGCTCGTCGATCAGAACCTGTCCAATTTCTCGGACTTATCGTTTAGGACTGCGCTGGTCCTTTACGTGATTTCTCTGTTCCTGTCCCTCTTTTACTACGTGCGCATCCAAGCCGTCATCGACGCACGGCGCGTCCTGAAGGCGGCGGTGCCCGCCGCGGGTCAGTCGGGCGGCGTTCTCCTTGAGGAACGCCCCAGCAACCTGCAAGAAAATGCGGAGAAGGCCGAGGCTACCGCGAACAAGATTGGTGGCATGCTGCAGTCGCTGCTGTGGATCGGCATTGCCGTCCACGTCGTCGCCATCGTGCTGCGCGGCCTGTCTGCGCACCGCTTCCCGTTCGGCAACCTCTACGAGTACGTCCTCATGGTCACCGCGGGCGTCATGATCGTCTCCTCCATCGCGCTGCAGCGCAAGGAGTGGCGCACCCTGTGGCCGTGGATCCTCGTCCCGGTCCTGGCACTCATGTTCTTCGGCGGCACGAAGCTCTACGCCGAGTCCGCCCCCGTCGTCCCGGCGCTGCGCTCCTACTGGCTGCCGGTGCACGTCACCGTCGTCTCCCTCGGCGCTGCCATCGGCCTCTTTTCTGGTCTGTCCTCGCTGCTGAGCATCCTGCGCAGCTGGCAGCCGAAGGGGAAGGAGCATGGCTTTATTGGGGGCATCGTCAAGCCGTTGCCCACCGCGACGAAGCTGGATACTCTCGCGTACCGTACCGCTGTCATTACGCTGCCCACGCTGGGCCTGGGTATCGTGCTCGGCGCCATCTGGGCCGAGGCCGCCTGGGGCCGCTACTGGGGTTGGGACCCGAAGGAAACCGTCTCCTTTGCGACGTGGGTTCTGTACGCCGCGTACCTCCACGCACGCGCTACTCCATCAATGCGGAAGGCTGCTCCGTGGATAAATATCGTGGCTATGGCTACGATGGTCTTTAACCTGTTCTTTATCAACATGGTCGTCTCCGGCCTGCATTCCTACGCGGGCCTGAACTAGCTTCTGCTTGAGTGAGGTTCCCCGTGTCTGAGGAAAGCCCGTTAAACCGTACGCGCAATAAACAAGGCAAGCCTGCTGGCGATAATCCGGCGTTGCTTGACCTTGGCGCGCAGCTCGCCGCGCGCCGCCGTGAGCTGGGCATTTTGCAGCAACAGCTTGCCGATGCCGCCGGTATCTCCCGCTCCACCCTCCACACCATCGAGCATGGTGGCACGGGCGTGCGCTGGGAAAAAGTCGTGGCCGTTGCAGACGCGCTGGGCCTCGAGATGACCTTCACACAGCGCTAATCTTCAGCGCTATTTTTCGTCTTCGTTCTTCTTCTGCTCCCGTTCGCGTGCGCGGCGCTCCTTGAAGCGCTTCTTGTCGAGCTCCCACAAAAAGTTCTCATCATCGTCCGGCCCCTTGATCTGCGGGGTGGCCGGGCCTTGCACGTTTTTCCGGTTGTTGTTCCACGTGCCGGGGCCAAAGGCCTTCCAGACGAGGATGACGGCAACGACGATGAGGACGAGGAGGAGGATTCTACCCATGAGGGCCATTCTAGCTTTTCGGGTTTCGCGCGGGGCGCGTAGAATCATACGAATGATTGAGGAGAATACGAACCCCGAGCCGCCGGCACCGGATCCGGAGCTGCGTAAGAAGTCGCGTCGCGCCATGGTGAAATACGGCCTGGCCCGCCTGGGACTCTTCCTCGTGCTCACGGTTATCATTCACGGCATCGTGCTGCTCGTGAACGCCCCCGTCATGTTGCTCATCTCGGCGATGCTTGCGCTCTTCCTTGCGCTGCCGCTGTCCATGCTCATGTTCACCAGGTGGCGCGTGGAGGCCACCGAATCGCTCGCCGCGTACTCCGCGCAGCGCAAGGCGCACAAGGCGTGGGTCGAACAGGAGCTCGCGGGCCGTTAAACCTGGCTTCCGCGTGGAACCCAAGCGTGGAGCCCAAGAGGGTGTCATTGAGATGGTGCATTGTGGTCCTTAGAAGATGAATTACACCTTCTCAGGTACACCTTTTACTTTCGCGGGCGCGACCGAACAGAAAAACTAACGTCCGAAGAGTGCGGCGATAATGAGCATGACCGGCAGCGCGCCGAAGGTCGTGATGAAGACGGTGTCGCGCGCGACAGTCTGGCCCGCTTGGAAGGTCGCCGCATAGTTGTAGACCTGCTGCGCCGTCGGTAGCGCGGCGAGGATCGTGGCCGCATAGACCGCGTCAGCGTCGAGGCCAACGAGGGTGGCTACGGCGAAGGCGATGGCGGGCATGCCAGCGAGCTTGAGACCAGAAGAGACGAGCACCTGGGTGCGCACGGTGGCATCGGAAAGCACACCGGAGGTCTTGAGCGAGGCGCCGAAGCTCATGAGGATCATGGGGATGGAGGCGCCGCCCAGCAGATGAATGGGTTCCGTAATGGGTTCGGGGACGTGGATGCCTGTGTAAGCGACGATGAAGCCGAGGATGCTCGCCACGACCATGGGGGAGAGCAGTCCGGTTTTCACCGCGCCGAGGAGCGACTTTCCGCCCAGCGCGCCCAGGATGATGGGCGTGAAGAGCACCATCTGGATAAAGACCATGGGGATGGCGTACGTCGAGTCGCCGAGGACGTAAATGGAGACCGGCAGGCCAATGTTGACCGAGTTGAAGTAGCTCGCGGCGGCGGCGCCGGAGGTGGCGTTGGCGAGGCCCTTGCGCCAGAAGAGCGCAAGGTAGAGCCCGGAGACGATGACGGTCGTCACGATGATAATGAGTGTGACCGGTGTGAAGACATTCGCCGGATCGGAACGCGCGACGGAGTCAAAGAGAAGCGCCGGGGTCGCCGCGTAGAACGCCACGCGGTTGAACATGAGACGCTCTCGGTCGCTGGCAATGATCCCGCGCACGGCGAGGAACCAACCAATGAAGATGACCGCCAGGATGATGGCGAAGCCCGTGAGAACGCCCTGCATGCGCTAGATGAAAGCCACGGCGATTGCGGTGAGCAGTGCCCAGATGAGCATCGCGCGGCCAGCGAGGCCGAGGACCGGGATGAGCTGGGGGCCGCGGGCGCCACGGTTGACGGTGCGCACCGCCTGCAGCGCGAACGGGAAGTAGAGCAGGCCCGCGAGCGCTGCCCAGGAACCGAACGCAATGATGATTGTGTACACGGTGGGCAGGAGCAGCAGCGCGGTAAAGAGCAGGCGAGATTTCTGGTCGCCGAGGCGCACCGCGAGGGTGATCTTGCCGGCCTCGGTGTCCGAGGGGATGTCGCGGATATTGTTCGCCAGGTTTACCGCGGAGCTCATGCCGCCCACACCGATGGCGAGGAGCACGCCGGTCCAGGAGGTGGCGTGAGCCTGCGTGAACTGCGTGCCGAGGACGGCGACGAGGCCGAAGAAGACGAAGACGGCGACCTCGCCCAGTCCCATGTAGCCGTAGGGGTTCTTGCCGCCGGTGTAGAACCACGCGCCCGCGATACACAGGGCGCCGACGAGGATGAACCACCAGGCGTCCGCGGAGATAGACAGCGCGATACCCGCGAGTGCGGCGACGCCGAAGCAGGCGAAGGCCGCGTACTTGACGTGTTGCGGTTTCGCTAATCCGCCACCGGTAAGGCGCTGCGGGCCGGTGCGGTCTTCGTCCGTGCCGCGGATGCCGTCCGAGTAGTCGTTCGCGTAGTTGACACCCACGATAAGAGCCCATGCGACGAGGAGCGCGAGGAGCGCGCGCCCGATGTGGAATCCACCGAGCGCTGCGGCAGCGCCCGTGCCCGCGACGACGGGGGCGAAGGCGTTGGCCCATGTGTGCGGGCGGGCGCCTTCGAGCCAGTCATGAGCGGTCGCGGGATACTTCTGAGCGGGTGTGGTCATGGAACATATTGTGCCACGCGCGGGTGCGGGCTCTGAATGCAGGATCGCTAGACTGTTATTCATGGATGAACACCTTCGGCTGGCGGACTTGCCCGAGCGCACCCAGGATTATCTCAAGGTCCTGTGGGATATTGCGGAGCATACCGGCGGGGACGCGGTGCCGCTGGGCGAACTGGCGCGGCGCACGGGCCAGAAGCTGCCCACGGCCTCGGAGGCGGTGAAGCGTCTGGCGGCGCAGCGGCTCGTCTATCACGAGCGCTACTCGGGCGTGCAGCTCACGGAGGAAGGCCGCCGCCTCGCCATGGGGATGGTGCGCCGCCACCGGCTGCTGGAGACCTTCCTCGTCACGACGCTGGGCTACACGTGGGACGAGGTCCACGAGGACGCGGACCAGCTCGAGCATGCGTGCTCGGATCTCTTCGTTGAGCGTCTCGACGCGCTGCTCGGCTCGCCCGCGCGCGACCCGCATGGCGATCCCATCCCAGATCCGGAGGGTCGCATCGAGGACCTGGGCACAGCCACGCTTGCCGATGCCCCCGTGGGCGCCACCGTCGCCATCGAGCGGGTCCGCGACGAGGACGCCGAGTTGCTGCGCTATCTCCAGGAACATGGGGTGCGCGTGGGCGAGAGCGTGACCGTTGAGGCGGTCGTCGCGGGACTCGTGCGGGTACGGGTCGGAGACGCCGTGATGCCGCTCGCGCTTGACGCGGCACGCGAGGTTACGGTCTCGGGAATGTAGATTTTTTGCGGCTGCACGGTTCCTCGTGTGCCGCTTATACCTGCAGGTTATCCATGTTTGAAGTAGGGTGTTCAGCACGTTGAACTATGCGGTGGGGGTTAATAGAGGAAAATTGTTGGGAACCATTGGGGTTTCCGGCTCTTCCGGTTTTAGAGTGCATTGATTTT